>WSZY01000174.1 GCA_013139875.1 Mariprofundaceae bacterium
TGACGATAGCCTCGAACTTCAAAACAGTGTCTTCATTCAGGTGCGCAAGAACCATTTCCGGATTCATGATAGTTACACCAGCCGGACACTGAATATCACCGGCAGTGACAACTGCAGGGCCTTTAGCATCCAGAACAATTGATGTGGACTCACTGTTGAGCATATCAATATCCAGCTCTTTCATGGTCAGAATAATGTCCATGACATCTTCACGAACACCTTTGATGGTATCATACTCATGCATAACACCCTCAAATTTAACCGATGTCACCGCTCCTCCCGGAAGAGAAGAGAGCAACATGCGACGAAGGCTGTTGCCAATGGTTGTGCCGTAACCACGCTCAAGTGGTTCAAAAACAATCTTTGCTGTGCGGCCGGGAATAATTTCCTCAACCGTAATCGAACGTGGTTTGATCAGATCCATATTTTATGACCTCAGTGATTACTTGGAGTAGAGTTCTACAATCAACTGTTCACGGATACCCGGGTCCAGTTGATCACGTGCAGGAAGCTCACGAAATGTGGCCTGCCTGGTGGTGAGATCAACATCCAGCCACTCAGCAGTGCCTCGCTGTGAAGCTGCCTCAACAGAGGCGTTAACACGCAGATGCTCAGCAACTTTCTCATTGATGGAGATCCGTGCGCCCACAGGCACCTGGTATGAAGGAATATTCAGCCAGCGATCATTCACCTTGATGTGGTTGTGACGAACAAGCTGGCGCGCCTCGGTGCGGGAAGATGCCAGACCCATGCGGAACACAATGTTGTCCAGACGTGATTCCAGCAGGTGCAGCAGGTTCAAGCCCGTTACGCCCTGTTGACGATCAGCTTCCTTATAATAACTGAGGAACTGCTTCTCCAGCAAACCATAAGTGCGCTTAACCTTCTGCTTCTCACGAAGCTGGGTACCATAGTCGGATACTTTCTGACGACGGCTTTGGCCGTGCATACCCGGTGCATAGGGGCGGCGCTCAATCGGGCATTTGTCCGAATAGCACTTTCCACCTTTCAGATAGAGTTTTTCGCCTTCACGACGACAAAGACGGCATTTAGCCTCGAGATAACGAGCCATGGTCTAAAACTCCTAAACGCGGCGCCGCTTTGGAGGGCGGCAGCCGTTATGCGGGATTGGGGTGACATCACGGATAGATGTGACATTAAGACCGACTGCGGCAATCGCACGCAGAGCGGATTCACGACCTCCACCAGGCCCCTTAACCAGTACGGAGACATTCTTGACTCCATGATCCATTGCTTTGCGGGCTGCATCTTCAGCAGCAACCTGGGCAGCAAATGGTGTACTCTTACGGGATCCACTGAACCCGGCGGCACCACTGGTTGCCCAGCTGATAGCATTACCGGATTCATCAGTAAAAGTGATAATTGTGTTGTTAAAAGAGGCTTTTACGTGAGCCACTGCGTTAGCAATGTTCTTGCGTGCGCGCTTCTTGTTTGTTTTAGGTGCAACCATTCTACTTCCTCAAACCCTATTTCTTCTTACCGGCAACGGTACGACGAGGACCTTTGCGGGTACGAGCATTTGTCTTACTGCGCTGGCCACGGACCGGAAGCCCTTTACGATGGCGAAGGCCACGATAGCAACCAAGGTCGGTGAGACGCTTGATATTCATGGTCACTTCACGGCGCATATCACCTTCTACGGTATAATCCGTATCTATGATGCCACGAATATTGTTGACCTCAGTATCACTGAGATCCTTGACGCGTGCTTCTGGGCTGACCTTGGCCTTCTCCAGAATCTTGCGCGAGCTGCTCAACCCGATACCAAAGATATAGGTTAATGCAACTTCGACGCGCTTCTGCGTCGGAATGTTAACACCGGCAATACGTGCCACTTACGCCTCCTTGTCGCAGTAGGTCAGGTTAGCCCTGACGCTGCTTATGACGTGCATTTTCGCAAATAATACGAACCACGCCCTTACGTCGGATTACCCGACACTTATTACACATTTTCTTAACTGACGCACGGACCTTCACAGATCTACCTCCGTCGCTTCTTTAACGACAAGCTTTTCAAGCCTGCCAATCCATCTAAAAGACAGGCCTGAGCCTGTTTTGTTTACTTCTCGCGGTAACTGATTCGACCGCGTGAAAGGTCATAAGGGGATATCTCCACTGTAACCTTGTCACCCGGCAAAATACGAATGTAGTACTTACGCATCTTGCCTGAAATCGTACACAACACTTCATGGTCATTTTCGAGCTTAACCTTGAACATTGCATTCGGAAGTTTTTCAACAACTTCCCCTGACATCTCAATAATATCTTCTTTAGCCATATTCTAGCTTTTCACCGCCTCAATCAGCACAGCATAAACTGCCTTCATCTCTCCGGACGCATCCAGCCTTCTGAACGACGGCAAAGCCTTATAGTAGTCCAGAAGTGGTTTTGTCTGCTCACCATAAACTTCAAGGCGTTGGCCAATAACCTCTTCCCTGTCATCATCCCTCTGGTAGAGCTCTCCACCACATCGATCACAACGCCCTTCTTCACGGGGGGGCGAATAATGCCGATGAAATCCAAAACCGCAAGCCCTGCAGATCAATCGGCCGCTAAGCCGCTCCAACAACATATCTTCCGGTGCATCCATAAAGACAACCCGGTCAATCTTCTCACCATGCTTTTCAAGCATTACAGCCAGAGCCTCTGCCTGAGACAGATTGCGAGGGAACCCGTCCAGAAGAAAGCCTGCTATTACAGAAGAGTCTCTGATTCGCTCTTCAATCATGCCAATTACAACATCATCAGGAACCAGCTTGCCTGCATCCATGTAGGCTTTTGCCTTCAAACCCAGGTCTGATCCATCGCTAACAGCCGCTCTTAAAATATCACCCATGGCAAAGTGGGTTATACCCAGCTCTTTAACAAGCATGTCGCTCTGAGTGCCTTTGCCAACACCTGGCGGCCCAAACAGAACTATGTTCATTTAACGACTGGTTTTCAGGCGTGCCTGCTTCATCAGACCCTCATACTGATGGCTCATCAGATGAGATTGAATCTGGCTCATGGTATCCATGGTTACGACCACCACAATCAACAAGCTGGTTCCGCCGAAATAGAACGGCACAGAGAGCTCGCTGATCAGATACTGGGGCAGCAGACAGACAAGTGCCACATAGGCTGCACCAACAACAGTAATCCGGGTCAGGACGGCATCAATGTAGTCAGATGTCTTCTGGCCGGGACGAATGCCCGGAATAAAACCACCATTCTTCTTCAGATTGTCCGCGGTGTCTTTAGGGTTAAAAACAATTGCGGTATAGAAGAAGCAGAAAAATACAATCAGGGCGGTAAATATCGTCATGTAGAGCCATGCACCCGGCGAAAGAATCGCAGAGAGATCACCCAGCCAGCCGAAGCCCTCGGAACCTTTGGTAAACTGTGCAAATGTAGCCGGCAGAAGAATCAGGCTGGATGCAAAAATAGGGGGAATGACGCCCGCTGTATTAACTTTCAATGGCAGAAAAGATGACTGGCCACCATAGAGTCGATTGCCTACCTGGCGCTTGGCATACTGAATGGGGATGCGACGCTGGGCACGTTCAAACCATACAACCACGCCGGTAACAGCGATTGCCATGGCAAAGAGGCCAAGTACGGTAAATGCACTGTACTCACCGGTACGTGCAAGCTCCAGTGTACCACCAATAGCTGATGGCAGGCCTGCAACAATACCTGCGAAGATAATCATGGAGATACCGTTACCAATGCCCCGCTCGGTAACCTGCTCACCCACCCACATCAGGAATATAGTACCTGCAACAAGTGTGATCGCGGTAATGGCGCGGAACTGCAATCCCGGGTCAAGAACAACGGACTGGCCGGCCACAGAGAATGACTCCAGACCAATGGACATACCAATTGCCTGAAAAGTTGCAAGGAAAACGGTTCCATAACGGGTATACTGGGTAATCTTGCGACGACCTGATTCGCCCTCTTTCTTCAACTGTTCCAGTTTTGGAGAGACAACAGTCATCAACTGCAGAATAATTGCCGCTGAGATATAAGGCATGATACCAAGAGCAAAGATCGTCAGGCGTGAAAGTGCTCCACCTGAGAACATATCAAACATCCCCAGAAGGCTGCCCTGAGCCTGACTGAAAAACTGAGCCAGCACAGATGCATCAATACCGGGTACAGGAATATGTGCTCCCAGACGGTAGACGACCAGCATTGCCAAAGTGAAAATAATCCGGTTCTTCAACTCCGGAATCTTCCCAATATTTGTCAATCCCCCCAGCTGACCTGCCTGCGCCATCTTATTTAGCCTCTACCAGAGTCAGGGTACCACCGGCAGTTTCAAACTTGGCCTTAGCCGATGCAGATGCTGCAGTGACAGTCAGACTAAGCTTCTTGGAAAGCTCGCCCTTGGCCAACAGCTTAATAGGGTCTACTGCATTGCGAATAAGACCTGCTTCAAACAATCTGGCTGCATCAACCTTGCTGCCTGCCTTGAGTTTCTCAAGCTGACCAACGTTGATGATCTGAAATTCATTTCTTGAAATAGGTGTAAAGCCACGTTTGGGTACGCGGCGAATCAGTGGCATCTGGCCACCTTCAAAACCACGCATCAGTTTACCGCCGGAACGGGACTTCTGGCCTTTATGCCCACGGCCACCTGTCTTACCATGGCCTGTAGCAGTACCACACCCCAGACGCTTACGATCTCTGCGGGAGCCACTTGTAGACTGAATATCATTTAGTTTCATGACTGATCTCCTACCTCGACCTATGCCGCATCTTCGATGCGTACGAGGTGGCGTACCTTATTCACCATGCCGCGAACGGATGGCGTATCTTCTAGTTCAACTGTCTGGTTCAGACGACGGAAACCAAGACCTGTCAGAGTCGCCTTCTGATCTTTAGAATAGCCAATGCCACTCTTGATCTGGCGAACACGGATAACACTCTTTTTGGCCATGTTCATACGCTCCTGTTTAACTGCTAATGCTTACGAAAAATCAGGCGGACTTGCCGCGACGTGCGGTGATCTGCTCTGGACTTTCCAACTCTTTCAGGCCATTAAATGTTGCCCGAACCACATTGATAGGGTTACGGGAACCCTGACTCTTGGTCAGAACATCCTGCACACCCGCTGCCTCAAGCACTGCACGAACAGCAGCACAGGCAATCACACCGGTACCTTCACTGGCAGGCTTCATCAAAACGCGGGAAGCATCCTGGCGGCCGGTTACCTGATAATGGATGGTGCTATCGTCACGTGGAACGAAGATCATTGACTTGCGGGCAATTTCATTCGCCTTGCGAATTGCCTCGGGGACCTCTTTCGCTTTGGCGTGGCCAAACCCGACATGTCCATTACCATCACCAACAACCATCAGAGCAGTAAAGCTCATGCGACGGCCACCGGCAGTGGCTGTAGAGATGCGGTTGATGCCAACCAGCTTTTCAGTCAGTTCCAATTCTTCAGCATTGATCATCGATATACCCCTAGAACTTCAGGCCGGCAGCGCGTGCGCCTTCTGCCAGTGCCAGTACACGACCGTGATATGAGAAAGAACCACGATCAAAAGAGACTACACTGATGCCCGCCTTCAGAGCACGATCACCAAGCAGCTTACCTACAGCTTCCGCTGCTTCACGATTGCCGCCACCCTTAATCTCTTTATCAAGGCTGGATGCTGTTGCCAGAGTTTTACCTTTCGCATCGTCAATAATCTGTGCATAGATATGACGAGCCGAACGGAACACGCTCAGGCGAAGACGCCCTGTTGATTTCACACGTGCGCGAACACGACGTGAACGTCGGATTGCGGCACTATTTTCGTAACGCTTTGCAGACATTTCTCAAATCTCCTGCTTAATCTTTTAAAGAAGAGCCCTGATTCTTTCGAATTAGGCCTTCTTACCTTCCTTCATTGCAACATGCTCATCAGCATAACGAACACCTTTGCCCTTATAAGGCTCTGGTGGACGGAAAGCACGGATCTCAGCAGCAACCTGCCCGACCTTCTGCTTATCAAAACCGCTGATAATGATATTGCTCTTCTCTACCTGTGCTTCAACACCTTCCGGAATCTCATATTCAACCGGATGGGAGAAGCCCAGCGAGAGGTTCAGCTTCTTACCCTGAGCCTGTGCACGATAACCAACTCCGCGCAGCTCAAGAATTTTCTTAAAACCTTCACTTACACCAGTGACGTTGTTTGCCAGAAGTGCGCGTGCCAGGCCAAAGTTACCCTTCATCTTCTTACTTCCAAGATCAGCACAAGCCAACTGCAGCTCGGAGCCCTCCTGTGAAGCAGAAATGCCATCAAAAAGAGGCGATGTCATCTCACCCTTCGGACCTTTCACCGTGACACTGGAAGCTTCAATCTTTGCTTCCACGCCGGATGGCAGGGTAATGGGTTGTTTACCAATTCGAGACATATCGTGTTACCTCAAAATACTGTGCAAAGCACTTCGCCGCCAATTTTGGCTGCACGTGCTTTTTTATCTGTCATGATACCCTGAGAAGTGCTCACAACGGCAACGCCATAACCACGGCGAACACGGGGAATATCCTCCGCACCGCTATAGACACGACGGCCCGGTTTGGAAACACGCCTGATCTCACGGATCACAGGTGCACCATCATCGTCATAACGCAGTGTCAGGCGTAGAAAGCGATGACCTTTATGGTTATACGCTTTAACTGTGGCGATGTAGCCCTCTTCTTTCAAAATCTCAGCCATGGCAAGCAGTATGTTGCTTGCAGGCATTTCAATTTTTTCAATACCGGCAGTCTGCGCATTACGAATGCGAGTCAGCATATCGGCAATTCGATCCATCATCATAAGATAATTCTCCTACTCGCTTCGTTTACCAGCTGGATTTGACCATGCCCGGAATCTCACCGGCCAGGGCATGCTTACGCAAACAGATACGACAGATGCCGAGCTTCCGGTAAACGGAGTGCGGACGACCGCACAGCTGACAACGCATATATGCGCGAACTTTAAACTTTGGTTTACGATTGCACTTGGCAATCAGAGCCTTTGTCGCCATT
>WSZY01000143.1 GCA_013139875.1 Mariprofundaceae bacterium
GACCACACCAACAGAAAAACCGCCGATATCGTAGTGCCCCGGTGCATACATGCCGGGCATCTCGGCCGTCTCACCGCCGACCAGAGCGCATTCACAGGTTTTACAGGCATCAGCAATGCCTTCAACCACGCCGGCCATCGTCTCACCGGTCAGGCTTCCTGTTGCCAGGTAATCAAGGAAAAAAAGCGGCTCGGCTCCAAGGGCGGCAATGTCGTTGACACACATCGCCACAGCATCAATTCCGGCCACATGTGGACGATTATGCTCCTGAAGTAGAAGAAGTTTGGTGCCGACACCATCGGTGCCTGAAACCAGAACAGGCTCTTCCATGCCGGAAAAATCGGGCTTGAACAGGCCACCGAAACCACCGAGGCCTGCCAGTACTTCCGGACGGGTAGTGCTGGCTACGGCGCTCTTGATGCGGCTGACAAAGGCATTCCCCGCATCGATATCAACGCCACAATCGGCGTAGCTGATAGACTGTTTGTCTGTTTCAGCAGGGCTCTTAGACATCAAGATTCTGCACCTTCAAAGCATTGTCCTGAATAAACTTACGCCGTGGTTCAACCGCATCGCCCATCAGTGTAGAGAATGTTTCATCAGCCATCACCACATCTTCAAGTGTGACCTGAAGCAGGGTTCGTACATCGGAATCCATGGTGGTCTCCCACAACTTATCCGGATTCATTTCACCCAGCCCTTTGTAGCGCTGGATATTCATGCCCTTTTTACCCTCTTTCTCTATGATCGTTGCAATATCTTCATAGTGGCCAACCTCCCAGCGCTTTTCGCCATTGCTGAGATAGGCTCCATCTGTCACCAATGCCTGGGCTGTAGCAGAGAGCTTCAGTGCTTCTGAAAATTCTGCAGTTCCAACCAGATCACGTTCCAGCCTGGACATCATCATGCGGCCATGATCACGACGCTCGAACTGAACCCAGTAGCAACCCTGTTCCGCATCTTCATGAATGGTCCATTTCAGAGTTTCATCTTCACGGGTTCCGGCATCAAAGGCTGCAGATAACAGCTCCATTCTTGCCGTCAGTTTTTCTCTGTCACGCATCATGCCGATACTGACCTTACCGGTCTCTATCAGGAATTTGAGAACTCCCGGATCGATACGTTGACTCAAGCGGTTTTGCAGCCTCTGCAGACGATGAATACTGCGAACAGCAGTCTGTAGACGATCACCAACAATCTCTTTGGCTTTGCCGCCGGGGAAATAACGCTTCTCGGCAAGGCCCAGCTCCATCAGATACTCAAACAACTCTTCATCGGATGCGACATAACGACCTTTTTTACCCTTGGCGACTCGATAGAGAGGCGGCTGGGCAATATAGAGATGGCCACGTTCGATGATTTCCGGCATCTGACGATAAAAGAAGGTGAGCAGCAGCGTAAGGATATGTGATCCATCCACATCCGCATCGGTCATGATCACCACTTTATGGTAGCGGAGCTTGGCAATATCAAAATCGTCTTTGCCGATACCGGTACCCAAAGCTGTGATCATCGTGCCGATCTCTGGTGAAGAGAGCATCTTGTCGAAGCGGGCCTTTTCAACATTCAGAATTTTACCCTTGAGTGGCAAAATGGCCTGAGTACGGCGATCACGGCCCTGCTTGGCCGAACCGCCCGCAGAATCTCCCTCCACCAGGAAGATTTCGGATGATGCCGGGTCTTTCTCCTGACAGTCGGCCAGTTTTCCGGGAAGGCTTGAGATATCCAATGCACCTTTACGGCGAGTCAGATCGCGAGCTTTTCTGGCTGCATCACGGGCCATCGCAGCTTCAGCTGCTTTTCCAACAATGCGTTTGGCTTCAGCAGGATTCTCTTCGAACCACTCGGAAAGTTTTTCAGCTACCTTACTCTCTACTGCCGGACGAACTTCAGATGAAACCAGTTTGTCTTTGGTCTGTGAGGAGAATTTCGGATCGGGAACTTTTATTGAGAGGACAGCTGTCAGCCCTTCACGGCAATCATCACCGGTTAGTGACACTTTATGTTTTCTCAACAGGCCATTGGCAGCTGCGTAATTATTTACACAACGGGTCAGCGCTGCGCGGAATCCGGCCAGGTGAGCACCGCCATCACGCTGAGGGATATTATTGGTAAAGCAGAAGACATGTTCCTGATAAACATCTGTCCACTGCAGTGATGCCTCAATACCGACATCATCTTTTTCACCAACAATACTGATACACTCTTTATGCACAGGTGTGCGGGTACGGTTCAGGTGCTCAACAAAAGCAGTGATGCCTCCCTCATACTCAAACAGCTGGCGATTATCATCACGTTCATCAATCAGCTCGATACGAACACCGCTGTTCAGGAAAGAGAGTTCCCGCAAGCGTTTTGCCAAAATATCAAAGGACATGTTCCGGTGAGAAAATGTCCCCAGACTAGGCAGAAATTTAACTGATGTGCCTGTTCCCTCAGCATCACCGACCACCTTCAGTGGTTTCACCGTATCGCCATGCTCAAAACGACAGTAGTGCACCTTACCACTGCGGCGAATTTCCAGCTCCAGATATTCAGAGAGCGCATTCACCACCGAAACACCCACACCATGCAGGCCACCGGAAATCTTGTAGGAGTTACTATCAAACTTACCACCCGCATGCAGTACGGTCATAATCACCTCTGCAGCAGAGCGTCCCTCTTCCTCGTGCATATCCACAGGAATACCGCGCCCGTTATCACGAACGGTTACCGAATCATCGGAATGCAGAATCACCTCAATTTTATCGCAGTGCCCGGCCAGTGCCTCATCGATCGAGTTGTCCACCGCCTCATAAACCATGTGGTGCAGACCTGTACCATCATCTGTGTCACCAATATACATACCCGGACGTTTCCGTACTGCATCAAGACCTCTAAGAACCTTGATACTATCCGCACCATATTCCTGATTTTCTGCTTCACTCATGCTGCTTTCTCCATTTCCCGGCCTGCAACTATTTTTATAGCAGGCCGAATTGCACACATTCCATTCTCATTCACCACACTGTCTGACAAGTGGCTTTGATGAATCGCTAAATTTTCCGGTATCTTAATGCCACTCGGAACCGTCATAAGAATCTGGCCCCGGTAGGCACAGAGCCTGTTCATTAGACGCTGTTGCCGCTCAGCATCCAGCGCTTCCAGACAGTCATCCAGCAACAGTAGTGGTGCCAGATTCCGATACTCCTGCCGGACAGCGCATTCTGCCAGTCTTAGGGCCATGGCGGCCAGCTTTTGCTGCCCGCGGGAACCCACCGAACGAATCTCTCGCCCACCAAACAAAATCTTCAACCGATCGCAATGGGGTCCTATCTGCAGGCGGCCCAGTCTGGCATCATCATCCCGCCTGCTTGCCAGGCGTTCAAGCCATAAATTTTCACTCTCGGGAGCCGTTGATGTCAACTCCAGTTTGAGGGTGGACTCCATCAACTCGTGTTCATTTTCAAGCGAATGATTCAGGCTGTTGATCATCTCACATCTGGCTTTGACCACCTGCTGCCCGGCGGTCACAATCTGATACTCCCACGCATCCAGCTCAGCTGATGATCGGTTTCGTCTGATCAGGCGGCCCCGCTGCATCAAGGCTCGAAGATAGCTTTGATAGGCGCGATAGGTGGCCGGATTGGATGCATGAATCACACTATCAAGCCATTTTCGCCGCTCGCCCGGTACGCCATCAACCAGTTTGCCTGCCTGTGGAGCCTCTACCACTACCGGCAGTGTTTCGGTCAACTCTTTGCGTCGGGAAATTTTCTTCCCCTGCAGAATAATCTCACTCTTTCCCCGCCTGCCGATCAGGTCCACATGCATCGGCCCGTAACGTGTCCAAACTCCTGATATCCTGAACCTGTCCATCCCCCAACGCACCAACTCCGGATCACGTGCCTGCCTGAATGAACGTCCATGCGCCATCATGTAAACAGCCTCCAGCATGGTTGTTTTTCCGGAACCGTTGTGACCTGAGAGAAGATTGATCCCATCTTCACACTGCCAGTTGATTTTTTCATGGCAGCGAAGGTCAGAGAGAGTGAGCTCCCTGATAGATAGGCGTGGAGATCCTGTCATGGCCGGCCTGTTAGATTCGCATCGGCATCACAACATATTTCAGGGCATCATTTCCCTCTTCCAGCAACAGTACAGGGGAGAGGTCATCTTTTAGCTGAATCCGTATCCGATCGGATTGAGCTGCTCCCAACACATCCCTCAGATATCGGCCGTTGAATCCGATGCAGACATCTTTTCCTGAATAGTCGACATCAATGAACTCCTCGGCCTGCTCCTGTTCTGTATTATGGGCCGAGATATGAAGGGCATTGGTAGAAAATTGCAGGCGTACATCATGTGTAAACTCATTAGCCACAATCATACTCCGGCGCAGAATCTGATCCATGTGTCCACGATCAATGATAACCTCTTCCGGGTTGTCGGATGGAATCACATCGTCATAAACAGGGAACTGCGCATCAATTACTTTGGATGTCAGACTATGTTCACCGGCATCGAGGCGAACCTGGCGTTTACCCAGCGAGAGCGTGACCTGAGCCGACGCCTCTTCACAGATCTTTCTGATCTCTGCAACCGCCTTGCGTGGAACAATCGAACTACAGCTCTCTACCTGCTGTTCCAGAGGGGAAGCGGCCAGTGCCATCCGATGTCCATCAGTTGCTACCAGTTGAAGCCCGTGCTCTGGTGAAATTTCAAACAGTGTGCCGGTCAGATATTTACGGGTCTCATCTGTTGACATTGAAAAGCTGGTTGCTGCAATCATGGCAGCGAGATCTTTGCCATTGATCTGAATAGAGAAATCGGTATCCGGCTCAGGCAGACCGGGATAATCACTGGCTGGCAGGGTAGAGAGCCGGAACTTTGAACGACCACTCTTAATCTCCATAAAAGAGGCTTCCGTTTTCAACTCTACATCACTATCCACATCCAGTTCTTTAACAATATCGAACAGTTTTTTTGCAGCGATGGTTACAGAGCCTTCACTCTGGATGTTTGCCTCTACTTCTGAACAGACACCAATCTGCAGGTCTGTTGCTACAATCCTCAGTTTTTGTCCGGATGTCTGAAGCAGCAGATTCGAGAGAATGGCATTGGTGCTTCTCTTCTCAACAATATTTTGGCAACGCTGCACATGCTGCAAAAAAGATGTTCTGGGTACGGTGATGTGCATCTTAACTCCTTCTTTAATACCTTAATACAATATATATAGTCTTACTAGTAGGGGGTGTTAATAACGTGTATAAGACGATTATCCCTATGTTTCTAAATGGTTACAAACAACTTTCCTGTGCATAACTACTCTCGCTCCCTGTGTATAGTATGTGTGACCGGGAGCAATATTTAACCACATCTCTCAATCAGGCAAGTAACCCAACAGTTATCCACAACAATTCATATAACCTTTCTACAACTTACTCTTTTTTTTCAATCATTTTTTTCACACTTCGAAACTGATATTATGGTTTAAGGAGGCTGAACAACCTCTTTATCTCATCATCAAAATCTTTATCTTCATTTCGCATCTGTTGAATCTTTCTGTGTGCATAGAGAATGGTGGTGTGGTCTTTTCCGCCAAACTTCTCACCAATCTCCGGAAGAGAGTGTGTGGTAAGCTCTTTGGATGCATACATGGCGATCTGACGTGGAAAGGCAATGGTACGGTTTCGTTTTTTGGATACCATATCCTGGAACCTGATATTGTAATAGTTTGCAACACTCTTCTGGATATCTTCAACCGAGATAATCCGCATATCTTCCTGCAGCTGATCCCTGAGAACATGGCGGGTTACCTCCATATCAATCACCTTATCTGTCAGTTTTGCATAGGCGGTGATACGGGTAAGAGCTCCTTCGAGCTCACGAACATTGTTGGAGATTCTGGATGCCAGTAGATAAGCCACCTCTTTGTCCAGAGTGATTCCGGCCAGCTCAGCCTTGCTTGCAAGAATAGCAAGTCGGGTTTCCAGATTGGGCGGCTGGATATCGGCGACGAGTCCCCAGTTAAACCTGGATCTCAAACGCTCCTCAAGATGACTCATCTCTCTGGGGCTTCGATCTGATACCAGAATGATCTGTTTATGAACTTCGTGCAGTGCATTGAAAGTGTGAAAGAACTCTTCCTGCGTACTGGTCTTACCGGCAATAAACTGAACATCATCAATAATCAGTACATCAACCTTCCGGTACTGTTCACGGAACTGATGGGTGGCATTGTTGCGAATGGCAGTAATAAGCTCGTTGGTGAAGCGCTCACCTGTCCTGTAGGCAATTTTGATATGATCCTTTTGCATCAGTTTATTGGCAATTGCATTAATCAGGTGGGTTTTACCTAAACCTACACCACCATGAATATAAAGCGGGTTGTAGCTTTCGCCCGGTTTATCGGCAACAGCCCGGCTGGCGGCATAACAGAACTCGTTACTGGAGCCGACTACGAAATTATCAAATGTGAAACGCGGATCAATATAGCCATCAACACTGTTCGTCTTTTGATTGTTCTGTTGAGGCCTGCTCTCTGTTGGAAGCGTCAGGGATGGGTCAACCTCAAAACGAACGGTAACATCCGATGAGAATACGGATTTGACAGAAGCGATGAGTGTCTTTTCACAGTCAGCTTTCAGGCCATCGAGAAAGATTCGGCTTGGAACCTTCAGAATCAGACAGTTGTCTTCGAACTCCGGGTGAATGGGCATAACCCAGGCATCAAATTTTGAAGGTGGAATATTACTTTTGAGTTGTTCTACAATGCTTTTCCAGCTCTTCTTCCAATCTTGATCTACCATTGGCTGAATAGTACATGCTTGTTTGTGCTTATCTACATTCATTCTCTACTTAGAGAGATCTTGACATTGGAATGTTGCAACATATGATTCGCGACCCTTCAAAAAAGAGGAGATGGATATGAGTTTTACCTACAAGCCAAGCCGCATCCGTCGAGCACGTACCCACGGGTTTCGTGCACGCATGGCAACCCGTTCCGGACGTGCAATCATTAATCGGCGCCGCGCAAAAGGTCGCAAACGGTTGTCTGCCTGAGCAAAAGCTTCCCACCTGAGTTCCGCCTGAGGTCAAAAACCGATTTTGATGCTCTCAAGAGCGGGTTCCGGCTACATGTAGACAATCTTCGTTTTATCTATCGTAAAAATCATCTTTCGCATGCCCGTCTCGGGCTGGCTGTTTCAAGAAAATATGGAAATGCTGTAAAGAGGAATGCCCTTAAACGCCTGTTGCGTGAGAGGTTTCGTCAGCATTCTGTGCAGGCCATACCCGTAGATATTCTTGCCTTTCCGGCAAATTGTGTGGAGAGACCTGTCGATCTTTCATCCCAGATAGATGTTGCCCTAGACAGAATTATAAAGCGCATGAACCGGACTGAACCATGAAGTATTTAGCTATCGGACTGGTTCGTTTCTACCGTTATTTTATCTCCCCGATGCTGCCTCCCCGCTGTATTTATACCCCGACCTGTTCAGAATATGCCATCGAAGCGATAGAACGATATGGCGTAATTCGTGGAGGATGGTTAGCGTTCCGCCGCCTGTGTAGTTGCCACCCCTTTTCCAAAGGTGGTTGTGACCCGGTACCGTAGTCTCGTAATTTATTAAATGTGTCTGTTTGTCGCTGAAGGAGTTTGATATCATGGAACAACGCAATCTGATTCTGGCGTTTGCCCTGTCCATGTTGATTTTGCTGGGCTGGGGAATGCTTTTTCCTCCGCCAGAGAACGCTGGGCCAACTGTAAACAGAGAGGCGAGTACGGCTGTCGAGGTTACCGACGAGAGCGTGCCTGCCCCGGAGATGAGGCCTGAGTCCGAAGATGTCGCCCCATCCGCTCCTGACGAACCGGCTTCTCCGGAGCTGAAGAAAACAGCAACCATCGGTAGTGTGGTTGCTTTTGGTAATGATCTGCTCCAGCTGGGCGTTAATGAGAAGGGCTGGATCGTTAGTGCCAGACTGAATCAATACAGAGAGGGGCTGGAAAAAGGGGCCGCACTGGTTTCAGTGCTGGGTGCGAATGAGCCCCACGCTACCTATCTGAATGCTGGCCTTATGGGCGAGAAGAGGACTTCTCCATTTAAGCTGCTCTCTAAAGAGAGCGTTGATGGAGCGGACAGAGTTGTTATCCGGGCGACCCTGTCGGATGGCAGATAGTGGGATCGTATCTTCACCCTGTCACCGGGATCCTACATTATCAGTATGGATGACCGTGTTCAGAATGGCGCTGATACCAAGTTGTTCCGTCAGGTGGTTGAGCGTTATCCGGATCATAGCCTCGCTAATTTTTACGAACATGCAGGCCCTGTTGGTCTGATGGATGAGATACTGCAGGAAGAGTCTTATGACGATCTGGATGAGAGTGGCACCATTCGTCTGGCTGCCACCGGGGGCTGGACGGGCACCATGGGGCGCTATTTCATTACTGCGATGTATGGCGACCAGAAGCGTGACTACCGTTACTACTATAAGGGAGACGGGCGCTCCTATCAGTCAGGCATGATTGATGATGGCGTCATGGATGGATCAACCGCTGTTTTTCAGTCCTGGCTGTTCATCGGGCCAAAGCTGATACCTCTGTTACAGGAAACAGGTGCGGGGCTTGAGAGAAGCATTGATTATGGCTGGTTCGCTTTCATCTCCAAGCCACTGCATGACGCTTTAAGCTGGCTCTACAAATATTTCCCGAACTATGGTGTCTGCATCATCCTGCTGGTGATCGGCATCAAGATTGTCTTCTTTTACCCGACCCAGAAGTCTTATCAATCAATGGCGGCGATGCGCAAACTGCAGCCGGAGCAGAAGCGGTTACAGGAGCGCTATGGCGATGATCGCCAGCAGCTTGGTCAGGAGATGATGGCCCTTTATAAGAAGAACAAGGTTAATCCGCTGGGTGGCTGCCTGCCGATTATCATTCAGATTCCTGTCTTCTTTGCTCTATACAAGGTTCTGTTAATGTCTATTGAGATGCGCCAGGCACCCTTTATGCTCTGGATTC
>WSZY01000191.1 GCA_013139875.1 Mariprofundaceae bacterium
CGGAGAGCCTTCTGTGCACCGGTGCACCGGCAGGAACCACCCACACTTCATCCAGGTTCAACCGCTCAATCGCAGCCTTTACCAATGCTTCATGGCCCAGATGTGGTGGATCAAAACAACCACCGAAAAGCCCGATTTTACGAATCACGCCGATAACAGTCCTGTTGAATAGCTATTCAGATTGTCTCTGCGTTGTTTGAGCACTAGGAAGAAACGCGCAATTTACTTCTGTAAATGAGCATTGATAACGCAGTGATCGGGCACCTCAGAGTGATCTGGAAGCTATTCACGAATTTCGCCGTGGCCTAAGACAATCCACTTCTCAGTCGTCAGCCCTTCCAGCCCGACAGGCCCGCGAACATGAAGTCGATCAGTTGAAATACCGATCTCCGCACCAAGGCCATATTCAAAACCATCGGCAAACCGGGTACTTGCATTGATCATCACCGAAGAGGAGTCCACCTCCCTGAGGAAACGCTGACCTGCATCGTAATCCTGAGTCACAATGCTTTCGGTGTGGCCTGAACCATATTGCGTAATGTGATCGATTGCCTCATCGATCGAATCCACAAGCCGAACCGACAGTACGGGTGCGAGATACTCGGTTGCCCAGTCATCATCTGATGCCACTTTGACATCGAGCCTGCCGACCACAGCACGGAATCTGTTGCAGCCACGGATCTCTACACCTTTCTTCAGCATCTCTCTGGTGATATCAGCAGCCACATCAGCCGCATCCTTGTGAATCAGCAGTGTCTCCATTGCGTTGCAGACACCATAACGATGCGTCTTGGCATTCATGGCAATATTCATAGCCATCTCACGATCGGCATCGGCATCAATGTAGACATGGCATATTCCATCCAGATGCTTGATCACAGGCACTCTGGACTCTCTGGCCACACGCTCGGTCAGGGAGCGGCCACCACGAGGAATGATGACATCAACATACGCTTCTGCCTTCAGCAGAGCTCCCACCAGAGCCCGGTCGGTAGAGTCCACCAGCTGAACGGCATCCTGTGGCAGACCGGCATCCACCAGAGCCCTGCGCAGGCATGCGGCAACAGCACGATTGGAGTGAATCGCTTCTGAACCACCACGCAGTATCACAGCGTTGCCCGACTTCAGGCAGAGTGCCGCTGCATCAGCAGTTACGTTCGGGCGTGACTCGTAGATCATACCGATCACGCCAAGAGGAACCCGCATGTGTCCTACCTGAATACCGGAAGGCCTGTAAACCAGGTCACGAACAGCACCAACAGGATCAGGCAGAGCCGCAACCTGCTCCAGCCCCTCAGCCATTGCCTCCACACGGTCAGCATCGAGTGCCAAGCGATCTTTCAACGCCGCATCAAGCCCGCTCTCATCTGCGGCCTTCATATCAAGTGCGTTGGCCGCAAGCACCTCGGCCATCTCCCTTCTCAGAATAGCTGCAGCAAGCTCCAGCGTATGGTTTTTCGATTTTGTGTCGACCATACGCATGGTTTTTGCTGCGACCCTGGCCTGTTCACCCAGCGTGCTCATGATATCCAGTGCATCACTACTCATGTTTCTCTCCACCTGTTCCAATTCTCATCAAGGATGACTCCCTTCTGACTCTGTCAGAACCAGATTATCACGATGAATAACCGAGGTGAAATCCACAAATCCCAGCACCTCTTCAATCTTCTCGCTACTGATACCGATCAGCTTGCGCATCTCATTAACATTATAGTTGCACAAGCCCCGTGCTATCACACCATCGGGAGCACATATTTCAACACACTCACCCTTATCAAACACCCCTTCAACAGCGGTCATACCGATTGGTAAAAGACTGCCTCCACCTTCGATAATAGCCCTGGCAGCACCTTTATCCACATGGATTTTTCCTGCCGGATGCAGAACGTCTGCAATCCAGTGCTGACGCCTGGATTGCCTGTCACCACCGCACAGAAAGAGCGAACCCACATCCTTGCCCTCAATCAGCTCAGCCAGAATATTTTCACTGTGACCATTCACAATAGCTGCAGTGACTCCACCCCGGGTTGCAATGCGGGCAGCCTTCAGCTTGCTCACCATGCCACCCGTACCGAATGTACTACCGGTATCATCCGCCATCTTCATAATCTCTGTCGTTAATGACTCAATGGTTGAGAGTCGCTCGGCAGCAGCGTTGCTGGCCGGATCTGCACTGAACAACCCATCCACATCGGTCATCATTACCACCATATCAGCATCAACGAGCAGACTGACAAGTGCGCCTAATGTGTCGTTATCACCAAACTTGATCTCCTCTACAACAACCGTGTCATTCTCATTCACAATAGGGACCACGCCTGCGGCAAAGAGAGTCTCACTGGTATTGCTTGCATTGAGATAACGGCGGCGATGCCTCAAGTCATCTTTTGTCAGTAACAGTTGTGCCACCTGAAGTCCGTGTTTCGCAAATGCCTGCTTATAGGCGTACATCAGCAGGGGTTGCCCAATGGCGGCGGCAGCCTGTTTTTCATGCACTGAGAGGTGTTTCTCCATCCACTGCATCTGTACCCGGCCAACTGCTACCGAGCCGGAAGTAACCAGGCAGACCTCTATGCCACGCTGCCGGAGCGCTACAATTTCCGCCACAATGCGTTCTACAGCAGGCATGCGAAGGCCATCATTCGCATCAGTTAAAAGCGAACTGCCAACCTTGACGACCATCCGCCGGATACGTCTGAGATCAGATCGAGATTGAATCACGCTTCTCCATCCGTTCCTTCTGCCACATCTTCATACTCCTCTACACCATCTTCTGCAGCCTCTTCTCTGAACTCCTCAGCATGTACTGCCCGTACCCGGTCATACAGATCTCTCAGCAACTGCTGGATTCCCTCACCGGTCACAGACGAAACAGTATAATAGGTTAAACCCAGTTTCGCAGCTTCTTCCAGCAGAGGTTCACGATCCTCGTCCTGAATACTGTCCATTTTGTTGAGGACCAGCAGGCGGGGCTTATTGAACACACTCTCCCCATACCCTTTCAACTCAGCCTCGATCTCATTGAACTGATCGGTAATCGATATCCCTTCAGGGTGGGCCACATCCACCAGATGCAGCAACACCCGTGTACGTTCAATGTGCTTTAAAAAGCGGTGTCCAAGCCCTTTGCCTTCATGTGCACCCTCAATCAGGCCGGGGATGTCAGCCATGACAAAGCCATCACCATCATCCATGTATATCTGCCCTAACGAAGGGGCAATCGTTGTAAACGGATAATCCGCAATCTTGGGCTTTGCATTCGAGACGCGTGAAATCAGGGTCGACTTGCCGGCATTCGGAAGCCCTACAAGGCCGACATCCGCCATCGATTTGAGCTCAAGAAAACGAATGCCGGACTCACCCTCAATGCCGGGCTGCGCATACCGTGGTGCACGATTGGTACTGGTTACAAAATGCGGGTTGCCAAGACCACCCGCACCACCTTTCGCAAGAAAGGCCTCCTGACCATCCCGGGTAAGGTCGAACAGTATCTCACCATGCTCATCTTTAACGACGGTCCCCAGCGGCACCTTAACAAAGACATCCTCGCCCATGCGGCCATGCATCTTTTTGCCTCTTCCCGAATGTCCGTTTTTGGCAAAAATCCGTTTGCGAAGATAGAGCTCCTGCAACGTATTCTTCTCATGGCTGGCAACAAGAACCACATGCCCGCCACGGCCTCCGTCACCACCGTCGGGGCCACCCTTGGGAATATACTTTTCACGACGCATCGATGAGCATCCGGGACCACCATTGCCGGCTTTGACCTCAATTTTTACTTCATCAATAAATCGCATCGTGGATTAACCTATTCCTGTCATCTTCCATATCAAAGTATTCCAACTCTCACCTACCGCAACCCGGTTTGGGGCGAACCGGACAGCGGAAACGAAAAGAGGGTGCCGATAAGCACCCTCATAAAGACCATCATTAGCCGACTGGTTCAGCTGGCAACACGAACCGTTGTGCGGCCTGCGCGTTTATAGTACTCAACCTTTCCATCAGTCAATGCAAAAAGGGTGTAATCCCTGCCACAACCCACATTGTTACCCGGACGAATCTTTGTGCCGCGCTGACGAACCAGAATGTTTCCGGCAATCACTACTTCACCGCCATACTTCTTCACGCCAAGGCGCTTGGAATTGGAATCGCGTCCATTATTGGAAGAACCGCCTGCTTTTTTATGTGCCATCTCTTACTCCTCGCTTGCCTTTTTCGCTTTGGCAGCGGTCTTTTTAGCTGCAGGTTTGGCTGCTGACTTTGCTGCGGCCTTAGTTTTTGGAGCTGCCTTGGCCTTTGGAGCTGCTTTTGAAGCAGTCTTGGCTTCCGACTTCACTTCCGCTTTTGGTGCAGCCTTGGCCGCCCCGCCTGTGGCGGCAACCTTGGTAATCTCAACCTGTGTGTAGTCCTGACGATGCCCCTGGGTCAGACGATAATTTTTACGGCGATGCTTCTTGAAGACGATAACCTTCTTGCCGCGGCCTTCGTCAGTAACCACAGCAGATACGTTTGCTTTTGCCACATCTGTGCCGACTTTGATATCTGCACCTTCGCCAAGCATCAGTACGTTATCAAAGGTTACTTTCTTGCCAACCTCGGCATCGAGCTTCTCAATGCGCAGAACATCGCCCTTCTGCACACGGTACTGCTTGCCGCCGGTTTTAATTACTGCATACATATCACTGTTCTCCGATCTCGATTACGCAGCCTTAGCAGGCTTGCCATATTTCTTGTAGAAGCGCTCAACGCGGCCTTCCGTATCCATAATCTTCTGCTTACCGGTATAAAACGGGTGGCATGAAGAACAGATTTCAACTTTCAGATCGCCCGTGGTAGAGCGTGTCTCAAATGTGTTGCCGCATGAACATGTAACTTTAGCAGCGATGTATTCAGGATGAATCTCGGCTTTCACTTTCCTACTCCTGTATTTTCAAAGGGCGCGATTTATACATTCGCAGCCAATATAATTCAAGTTATAAATAACAGAACGGGCATCCTGATCTGCCGGAGCACCCGCCTTTTAACACTGAAACCACTTTAGATTTAAATTAAACCGGCCAGTGCACCCTTACATATCTCCATGACAGGTTCCGGATAGATGCCAATCGCAACAACAGTAATTGACGTAACTGCTACGGCCACCTGAATAAGACGATTCTCGCTAAAGTTGAATGCAACACGCTCTTCGTCAAAGTAGATATATTTAACCACTCTGATGTAATAGAAGGCGCCAACGGCAGAGAAAAGGATTGCAATCAGACCGAGATAGAGGTGCCCGGCATCAATCACAGCCGCAATGACTGCAAACTTGGCCCAGAAACCACCCAGAAACGGAATGCCGGCCAGTGAGAACATCATCAGACCCATCACCAGCGCATAGCCGGGACGAACTTTGGACATGCCGGCAAAATCATCAAGCAACTCACCCTGAATGCCGTCACGACGCATCAGAATAATAATGGCGAATGCACCCATAGTCATAAACAGATAGATCGTCATATAGATCAGCACACCGGCATAGCCATCCGGAGTAGCTGCAATCAGACCGAGCAGTACAAAGCCAACATGTCCAACCGTCGAATATGCCAGCATGCGTTTGATATTACGTTGTGCAATTGCTGCAATATTACCGACAGCAAGGGTAAGAACCGCCATGCCTGTAAACATCACTGTATATTCATGCTGCAGCGCTGGCAGTGCATCCACCAGAACACGCATCATCACGGCAAAGCCGGCCACCTTGGGTGCAACCGACATAAATGCAGTGACAGGTGTCGGAGCACCCTCATAGGCATCCGGTGTCCACATATGAAACGGGGCAATTGAAACTTTGAATGCCATACCGGCCAGAAGGAAGACCATTCCAACCAGTGTTGCTGTCCTGATATCGGATGAACCGGCAGTCATGGCTGCACCAACCTCAACAAAGTCAAAGCTGGCGGTAACACCATAGAGAAAGCTGATACCGTAGAGCAACATGCCTGATGAGAGGGAGCCGAGAATAAAGTATTTCAGTGCGGCTTCAGATGAACGAAGCACATTACGCTGATAACCGACCAGCACATAGAGAGAGAGAGCCATCAGCTCAAGACCGAGATACATGGTTACAAAGTTGGTGGCCGAAACCATCAGCATCATGCCAAGCAGTGCAAACAGCATCAGTGAATAGTATTCACCCATGTTGGCCTCTTCTTTCATGTAATCCAGGGAGAGTATAATACCAAACAGAGTGGCCAGAAGTATGAGAAGCTTGGCAAAGGTGGCAAATGGATCCAGAACAAAGAAACCATAAAAGGTGGTCAGTGGCTCCGGCCCGCTCACGTTCACAGCAACGACTGCAGCGGCTACGCAGGCAGCCATCGCCAGCCATGCATTCACACCCTTCTTCTCCCTGGGAATGAAGAGGTCAATCAGCA
>WSZY01000098.1 GCA_013139875.1 Mariprofundaceae bacterium
GTAGTTAGAGTTATCGTTGCTCTGTTCGGGGGCGTTATTGGCGTGTTGGGAATCGTTGTTGCATTTCGGGGTGTTGGTGGCACAGCCGATGTGACGATGTCAGTTGCCGAGCACGGGAAATTGTCTATGAAACGGATAAGCCAGGGGGTTGCGATAACGCTTATCGGTGCAGCGGTTCTTATTGCTGCCCTCTATCTGCTCCCCGAAAAGAGAACAGAACGCCAGATAGAGGGTAATAAAATCACAATAGAACGAAACTCCGGTAACGAAACAATACGCTTGGAACAGCATACAATGGATTAGTGAAGACAGTTAAATACTGAAGTGCCGGCGATAGCTAAACATTAAAGCGAAAATGCATCACATCGCCATCCTTGACGATATAATCCTTGCCCTCCAGACGCATCTTGCCGGCTTCTTTGGATTTACTCTCACCACCCAGTGCCACGTAATCGTCATAAGCAATGGTCTCTGCACGGATAAAGCCATGTTCAAAGTCGGTGTGAATCACACCGGCAGCCTGAGGTGCGGTATCACCACGATGAATGGTCCATGCACGAACCTCTTGAACACCTGCGGTGAAGTAGGTGATCAGATCAAGCAGGGTGTAGGCCTCACGAATCACGGTGTTCAGGCCCGGCTCTGTCAGGCCAAGATCGGTCAGGAACTCGATGCGTGAATCCTCGTCCATCTCTACCAGCTCTGATTCAATCTGGGCAGAGACCACGGCCACGCGCGCGCCTTCACCTGCAGCGTGCTCACGTACCTGATCAACAAATGCATTGCCATCCGGCAGTGAACCATCATCGACATTGGCGACATAGAGCACAGGTTTGCCGGTAAGCAGGCATAGCTCCTTAAGTGCTTCCTGATCGTCTTCAGAAAGCCCCTGGCGGCGGACAGTGATACCATCCTCCAGCTTTGCCAGAACATTTTTAATGATTTCTATCTGTGCCTTTGCATCTTTGTCACCCGTGCGAGCAAGTTTTTCTACTCGAACCACTGATTTCTGCAGAGTCTCCATATCCTTGAGCATCAGCTCGGTATCGATGATCTCAATATCAGAGAGCGGGTGAACCTTGCCGACAACATGGGTGATATTATCATCTTCAAAACAGCGAACCACATGGGCAATGGCAGCGCACTCACGGATGTTGGCGAGAAATTTGTTACCAAGCCCTTCACCGCTTGCAGCGCCTGCCACAAGGCCTGCGATATCTACAAATTCAACCACGGCAGATTGAACCGCCTTAGGCTTCACAATATCAATCAGTGGTTTCAGGCGATTGTCAGGAACAGAAACAATGCCGACATTGGGATCAATCGTGCAGAAAGGATAGTTGGCTGCTTCAGCACCGCCACCGTTCAAGGCATTGAAGAGGGTCGATTTACCCACATTGGGAAGTCCGACGATTCCGATACTGAGTGCCATTTTTGATATCCTCTTAGTCGTTCAGTTTCAGGTGAATGCGATTGGCTGCTTTGTCAGCTTCACCATCCAGGATGGCTTTTATTTCCGGCAGTAACGCATCAAACAGGATGTTTTCCGATGCACGGTCTGCCTCGGAAGCTCTGCCCAGAACCCAGGGGCTTACCTCGCCGAACTCAGGCCTGCCGATACCCATTCTGATGCGTGTGTAGTTGACGCCATCCAGATGCTGATTCAGAGACTTCAAACCGTTGTGGCCGCCATGGCCACCACCCTTCTTGATTCTCAACTTTCCGGCTGGAAGGTCGAGATCGTCATAAACCACAAAAATGTCCGATGTTGCTACCTGATAGTAGCGGGCCAGCTGACCCACAGCCTCACCACTGTGGTTCATGAATGTCTGTGGCTTTGCAAGCATCACTTTTTCGTCCGAGGCTTCCCAGTTGCAGCTCTCTGCACGAAAACGAGGGGCTGCGGCAAAGCGCAGCCCCTCATGATTGGCTAAAGCGTCAAGAAACCGGAAGCCGATGTTATGACGTGTATCCTGGTATTTGTCGCCGGGATTACCGAGTCCAACCAGAAGTTGCATAGATTTTACTCTTCGGAAGAGTCTGTAGCTGTTTCACCAGCTTCCTCAGCACCTTCCTCAGCACCCTCTTCAACTTCAACTTCAGTCTCGGGCTCAGGTTCAGCTTTCTTCGGTGCAGCCAGATTGATTATGGTAAAGTTTACTTCGTGTGCAACTTCGGCACCCTCAGGAAGCGTCACATCATCAATGTGGATGTTGTCACCGATCTCCAGGCTGGAGCAGTCGATTTCAATGTGCTCAGGAATTGCATCAGCACGGGAGGTGACTTCCAGTGTGTGGCGAACAATATCGAGCAGGCCGCCTTCAGCAATACCCGGGCATTTTTCATAGTTGAGGGCAACAACAGGAACTTCAACAGTTACCCTGTCTGAAGAGCTTACACGGAAGAGATCCAGATGCTTAGGTGTGTCATAGATTGGATCCCACTGTGTATCTTTCAGCAGTACGGTGCTTTTGCCACGAGAGCCTTTCACGTTGACTTCAAGCATGGAGGTGAAGAAGTGCTCATCTTTCATCATCTTGGCAGTATCGTTATAATCAAGAACGACAGGCAGATCCTGCTTGCCGCCACCATAGATAACTGCAGGCAGTTTGCCTGCACGACGAAGACGACGTGTTTCGGCTTTGCCGGTTTTTTCGCGAAGCTCAGCTTCAAGTACAAAATCAGTCATAACAATACTCCAAATAAAAATGATCCGACGGGTCTACCCGTGATGGATGTTCAGGCAGTTTCTGCCCGAAGGCGGTGCACTCTATGGATTTTTCAGTGATTGGGAAGAGGGGGAGTCTTAAAGGAAGGTTACATTCCCCACAGGAAGTGGGGCGAGCGAATACAATGAGCTCGTGAGCGGAGTAAAACGACGCTTTTATGTAGCGATCAAAGGCCGAGGGAAGACAAAAAGGCAGGATAGCTGTTTGGACGGCTGTCAGCTGAACGGGGAGATTAAGCCATGAAACTCCCTCTCCACCCATGGATGCACCCCAGGGCACCTTCTCTTGCGCAAACGCAATTCACCTTGGGTGGCGAACATCGTGAGTCCGTAAGCGAAGCAAGACCGCGCTCTTGCATAGCGATAAAAGGCTAAGGGCAGGAGCCCGAAGCCGCGTCATTCATAAAGACTGCTGATTGAGCGGGCATCATAGATGCGTTTAATGGCTTCGCCCATGAGAGGACCGATACCGATAACACGTACTTTGCCGCTATCCAGAACAGCTTGAGTCTGACGGATACTGTCGGTGACAACCAACTCATGAATATCCGACTCAATAAGCCGTTGTGCTGCCGGGCCGGAAAGTACGCCATGGGTTGCATAGGCGGAGACCTTGGTCGCACCATTTTCAAGCAGGGCCTCAACGGCAGCACAAAGGGTGCCGGCGGTGTCCACCATGTCATCGATAAGAATGCAGTGTTTACCCTCAATATCACCAATAATGTTCATCACTTTTGCAACATTCGGTGCAGGGCGGCGTTTATCCACAAT
>WSZY01000050.1 GCA_013139875.1 Mariprofundaceae bacterium
GGTAATCACCATATTATCGGCATCATGGTTGAGAGCCATCTCAATGCGGGACGCCAGGATGTGAAGCCGGGCATAAAGCCCGAATTCGGAACCAGTATTACCGACGCCTGCATTAACTGGGACGCTACGGCTGAGTTGTTGCGTGCCTTTGCCGGGGCTGTGCGCAGACGTCGGGAGAAGAATTAGAGATACAAAATCAAACGTTCACGCAGTTGATTTTGATGTCCCATGGATGGGCCATATGGAGGCCCTGACTTTTTTCAGAGTGTTCCAGAAGCAACGCCCCGCCTCAGAGGGCAGTGGAGGATAGATGAGCCTGAGCTTTGCAAATGCTGCAAAAGCGAAAAAGTTGAAAGAGTTTTTTCAGCAGCATGGACGAATCTATATTGTTGTTGATGCCACAAGCGATGAAGTGGTTGTTCCCGGTTTTCTTAAAGGTGACCCGGCTCTTCGTCTTGTGTTGAACATGCGCATGCCGCAAGTGATTCATATTCGTGAAGACGCACTTGAATCGGACTTCTCTTTTTCCGGACAGAGCTACACATGCCGCATTCCAATGAGTCGAATTTGGGCGGCCTATCTGCCGGAAGGGGATATGGAGCAGGGTATTATCTGGGAAGAGGATGTTCCGGAGACCATACGTGCAGTTGTCAGTGCGGTACGCAGTCTGCGGGAGGATGCTCCTGATACAGAGCAGGAAGCCTCACAAGGTGAGGAGAGCCCGGGGGCTGATGAAAAGCCGGAAGAGAAGAGAGTCCGGCATCTTCGTGTGGTGAAATGAAAAGATTCAGGTATGGGCTCTGGCTGGCTGCCTTTGTCTTAAGCCTGTGCTCCCTGATGCCTTATGCCCAGGCAGATTCAAGAATGATTGTAGAAGTCCAGGTGGATGAAGAGGGACGGGTCCCTTCTGTTCAGGAGGCTATTCAACAGGCTCTGCCACTGCTCTGGGATCGAATTGTTGATAGCAAGGCGAGGGGATCACTATCGGACAGCATGAAAGCAACACCGTTTCTGCAGCGTGTTTTACCCCGTAGCGATGGTGTACAGGTATCATTTAACGAGGCAAGAGTCTGGCAATACCTTGATCAGCAAGAGATTCCATATTTGAAAGAGGCCCCCCGTATTAACCTGATGATTCAGATGAGCAACCAGAACGGCTCCAGCATGCCCCAGACAGAAGAGCTGCTTCAGGCGAATGCCGAGAGCGTTGCTGAAGCACGAGGTGTCCTGCTGAGTGAGGGTGGCCCGGCACTGATCGTTGTCTGGCAGTGGCTTGACAACACCCAGGTGAATCTGGTGGTTCGTGGCAACACTGCTTTGGCGGAGTTTTCTGAAACCCGGAAGATTGAGACGGGAGACCCTCTGCTCCAGCTGCAGATATGGATGGGGGAGATCCTGCTTGCTGCCCGTGATACCTATGTTGTCGACCCGCTTCAGACAGATGTGACACCACCGCAAGAGAAGAGATATGGTGGTTTGGAAATAATGCTTACCGTTGAGCAGCCGGCAGCGCTGCCGGCACAGGTGGCACTTGAAGATGCTCTGCGCCAGCATGAAAAAGTAGCGTCTATTATTCCCGTTTATCTGAGCGCATCCAGCCGGCACTATCGCCTTCGGTTGAAGGGAGAAGGGGATCTGTGGATGCAGCAGTGGTTTCAGCGCCGTGGTATGCAGGCTTTGCCCACACCACAGGGCTGGCTGGTTCGCTGATTAGGGCCTGGTTATGCACACTATTCTGAATATTCCCAATATACTTACCCTGTCACGGATTATTATTACACCTGTCATTGTCTATGCAATTCTGAGTGATGAGGCCGTGACAGCACTGATTTTGATGGTTGCAGCGGGCATCACGGATATGCTTGATGGTGCCATAGCCCGCTATTTTAACCAGCGTACCACAGTGGGCGCATACCTTGACCCGCTGGCTGACAAATTGATGCTGATCAGCATGTTCGTCACGCTGTTTATTATCGGAGAAGTACCGCTGTTTCTCTTTCTGGCCGTTATCTTTCGCGACGCCATTATTGTTGTCGGTGCGATAGCGTATGAGATGGTCACGCATAGCCTGAAAATGGAGCCGAGCATGATCTCCAAGGTCACAACATTCATGCAGATTGTCTATGTGGTCACACTGCTACTGCACATGGCATCCCCGTTGGGAGGCATCTGGATCGGGACGGTTGTCTGGGCCACCTTCGTGGTCACCTGTATTTCCGGTCTGCACTACATGCTTGTCTGGACCCGAAAAGCTGTCACTGAAGAGGGTACCGGTTAATTCTCTCCGCCACTATGCAGCAGCAACGACTTAAATTTAATATCCCTGTCAGCTACACGTATGGCAACTGGATACGCCACAGCGGCGTAGAGAACAGTTGCAGTCGAATTGCACTCTGGCTGGTGCAGGGGGGCATACTCTGGCTGAACTCTGATGAGGTGGTGGGAAAGACTCACTTTCTACATGCACTGAAGCGGGAACATCCACATGTTGGGCTGGTTGTTGTTGATGGAGGGCAGGAGGCATCGATCCGGCTGGTTGAACGCTGGCTTAAGCAACTGGAGCCATCTGCCTGCTGGATGGTGGATCTGCCGGCCGGCCCGGTCTCCAGGGCATGTGGCCTGGCGCTCTTCCATCTTATTGAGCGGGCCCGGGAGATGAATCGTTCGCTGTTGATCTCCTGGCGTTGCGGGGATGATGAGCTTGCACCGGCAGAGCTGGGCAGCCGGATGCGGATGATGGAGCAGGCAGTGATGCTACCGCCATCATCAGACCGGGAGATGAAGAGCATCATACACTCTGTTGCAGAGGAGCTGCAGTGGAAGGTGAAAGAGAGTGTTATCTCGCTGATGCTCTCCCGGCTTCCGAGAACAGTTGCTGATCAGGTTGATGCCCTGAAACAGCTGGAGTCAGCCGCGCTTGAAGATCGTCGGCGCATTACCCAGGCATGGGCAAAAGAGAAACTGCAGCTTGACCACAGCAGTGAGACGGCCGCTTAACGGGAGCTGCCGGGTCGATAGGTGTTGATCCGGGTGGTCCAGCCGTTTAACCAGCGCTCTTCATGGCGCTCGGGTGGTGCGAGATGAATGCGCCGGGTCAGGAGTGCCAGGGCAGCGTCCGCAAACTCAGTCAGTACACGATCTCCGGTTTCCTGGCCCTGCATGTGCTGAAGCACCTGCAGCAGGCCCCACCCCTGACCCTGATAGCGCTCAGTAGAGTGTGCTCCCTCACCTTTGAAATTTACATAATCCACCAGTACATAGTAACCCATCGGAGTTGCAGCAACGCGCTCAAACTGCTGTCGGATATGTGTCTGCTCCGCATAGGGAACCGAAGCAAGCATACGCGGCAGGGAGCGGTGCAGCCGCCTGATCATAAACTCTGTTTGTATGGGCCTGGTTTGCGACAGCAGGGATCTCAGCTCCTGCATTTGTTGAGAATCCTGTGCACCCAGAAAATCATCACGGGAGAGCCAGG
Organism: Mariprofundaceae bacterium; assembly: GCA_013139875.1. GTDB lineage: Bacteria > Pseudomonadota > Zetaproteobacteria > Mariprofundales > Mariprofundaceae > WSZY01. The sequence continues at coordinate 3,476 of WSZY01000050.1, forward strand.
GAGCACCGCTTTTAATGGCCTCTTCCAGCCAGCCGGGAATAGCAACACCGTCTGTGTTAATGAACCGGATCAGTTCAGGAAAACTCTCTTTATAGGGGCCGCTGCTTCCTGTCGGATACCAGATAAAATGCCCGATTCCGAGTGATGGAAAGCCCTCACCCCGGTTCCATGATGTCAGAAGGGCCTCATCTCCGGCGCACTCATTATAAAAGATCAGCTCCCCGATACGGGAGGCTTCCTTTTTTGATATGGTGATCTCACTTGTCTGGGCGATAGCGGCAGAGGCAAGAAGAGCTGTGGCCGTAAGCAGTGCGAAGAGAGTAAGGCGCATGTTTTGACTAAGGGATCTTAACGGCATCGAGAATATCTGCAGAAATTCTGTTGTTATAATGCTTCACAATAATCTGTGAGCGAAACAGCGCATAGAACTCCAGCACGGTAATGATACCGATGATGATCAGGCCATTGCTCCACCGGTCCAGATAGATGAGATAGATGCCAGCAGAGAAGACCACCAGATTAATCAGGCCCCGAAGCCAGCGGCCGAGATAGAAGTGGTGAAGGCCTGCAATAAAGAGGTAGTTCAATACGGCAAAGGTATCCGGATCTTTCAACTCTTTTTCGGCACGTTCGTAGAATGTCTTACGCTGCTCGTCCGGAAGCTCACGAACCAGCAGTCGCAACGCCTCTTCACGGGCATCGACCTCACTCTGCTTTAACATGGCTAGCGGCCCAGTGTCATGATGACGGTTTCACGAGACCAGAATAGCCAGAGGCGTTTTTTCTCAATCACCTGAAACACCATCTGCCAGCCATCGGCGGCCTCTTTATTAAGCGATATCTCCATCTGTTTGATCGGCATGCCCGATGCACCCAGAAAGATGGTACCGAGCGCACCCTCTGATACTTCGATTATTTTGTACTCTTTGTAGACCATGGTTATACCTCCAGCCATTGTTGTAGTGTTTCCAGTGCCTTGTCGGAAACCGAGCGCCGCCGCTCTGCTCTCGAAAAGCGGCGTTTGCCCTCACGCTTTTTGCCCGGTGGTAGCAAGCCGAAGTTGATGTTCATCGGCTGAAAATTTTCAACACGTGTGCCGGAAACGTGTCCGAGAAGTGCGCCGTGTGCAGTATCAGAAGGTGGCGCAACAGGCTCTTTGTCCATTGCCATGGCAGCCAGAAAACGCCCTGCCATCAGCCCCATACTGGCTGACTCGACATAGCCCTCCACACCGGTGATCTGGCCGGCAAACAGAATACGCGGCTCTTTTTTCAGTCGAAGCGTGCCATCAAGCAGGGCGGGGGATTTGATGAAGGTGTTTCGGTGCAGGCTTCCCAGGCGAAAAAACTCAGCATTTTCCAGCCCCGGAATCATGGTGAATACACGCTTCTGCTCGCCATAGGTCATCTTGGTCTGAAAACCAACCATGTTCAGCAGCGACCCCATGCGATTATCGCGACGCATCTGTACCACGGCATAATAACGCTCACCTGTTTCCGGATGATCGAGGCCGACAGGCTTCATCGGGCCGAAACGCGGGGTATCTTCACCCCGCTCGGCCATCTCTTCAATCGGCATGCAGCCTTCAAAGAACGGAATATCTTCAAAGCCTTTGAAGGCTACCTTCTCCGCATCCACCAGCTCTTTAATGAAGGCCTTGTACTGCACTTCGTTCATCGGACAGTTGAGGTAGTCGCCTGCTTCACCCTCCTCGACATTTTTGTCGTAGCGGTTTTTCCAGAATGCGACATCCATATTCACTGATTCACTATCAATCACCGGTGCAATGGCATCAAAGAAGCTCAGGTTCTCCTCGCCGGTCAATGTCTGAATTTCGGCATAGAGGGTGTCGGATGTGAGTGGTCCGGAAGCGATCAGGACGAGTCCCTCGCTTGGGATGTTGGTAACTTCACCTTCAATGAACTCGATGAGAGGTTCAGCCTTGAGTGTGTCGGTGACCAGCTGTGAAAATTGCTCACGATCCACAGCCAGCGCCGTGCCTGCCGGAATGCGTGCCTCATCACCACAGCGCATAATCTGTGAACCCATACGCCGCATCTCTTCATGCAGCAGTCCCACTGCATTTTCCAGATGATCGGCTCGGAAGGTGTTGGAGCAGACAAGCT
>WSZY01000081.1 GCA_013139875.1 Mariprofundaceae bacterium
CCGTACTGATTAAGGGCGAGACCGGGACAGGGAAAGAGCTGATAGCCCGGCGTCTGCATGCAGAGAGCCCGCGTGCCAATGAGCCGTTCATTGCCATTAACTGTGCCGCCATGAGTGCCGAGCATCTGGAGTCTGAACTGTTTGGCCATGAGAAGGGCGCCTTTGCCGGAGCAAGCAAACGAAAACTGGGATGGTTTGAGCGCGCCAGTGGCGGAACCCTGTTGCTGGATGAAATTGCAGGTATGCCGCTCTCCGTGCAGGCAAAACTGCTTCGCGTGCTGGAGAGGGGTGAGTTCTCCCGCCTGGGTGGTGAATCGGTGATCTGCTCTGATGTTCGCCTGCTCTGCTCTACCAAGGCCGATCTGGAACAGCTGGTGTCCACCAGTGAGTTCCGTGATGACCTCTACTACCGCATTCATGTGGTGGAGATTGCAGCTGCTCCTCTGCGGGAACACATGGAAGACCTGGAACTGCTGGCAGGCCAGATTCTGATTCAGAAGGGATTGGCATGCGGTAAGCAGATTGAAGGGTTTGCAGATCAGGTAATTGAGCAGATGCAACGCTATAGCTGGCCGGGCAACGTGCGGGAGCTGGAGAACGTTATTGAGCGTGCTGTTGTACTCTCGCTTGGCAACACCATCGAAACCCTGCCCTCCCTTGCCGGCCCCCATGTTGCACATGAGTCCGGAGATCTTCTGCAGCAGTGGTTTCAGCAACTGCCGGATTCCGGCATCAAGGGCGAAAATGCTGTGACTGATTTTGAAAAACAGCTACTGATGATCGCCCTTGAGAGAAATGGAAATATCAAGGCCAGAGCAGGGCGTTGGCTTGGTTTTGGTGACCGGGCAAAAGATAAAATGCGATATCTGTGTGACAAATATGAAGTCGACACCCAGGAAGATTCATGATCAGAACTCTGACATGTCTGCTACTGCTGACACTCTCCGCGCCCGTGCAGGCAGAGGAGAAGGAGTATCTCTACTATCGGGATGTGACCATTCCGGCATTCCAGAACATGCGCGAATTTTTTAACCTCCCCAACCGGAAGGGCAACTACCAGGTTACGCTTGTCTCCGACTCCTTCGGCCCCCTGACCTTCCGGATCATTCGGGCAGAGGAGGATGTTGAGAAAGAGATCAAGCGCCAGCGCAGTTACAGCGTCAGTGACCACGAGTTCCATTTCCCCTTTGCCAACCCGGAAGGGAAGTACGATCTGATTGTGGAAATGGCCAACTCCAACCCTGCAGGCTCTGCAAAAGTCTCCGTGATTGTTGTAGAGGAGCTACCATAATTTAGTCCGGCAGACTTGAAAATCCACCACCGGAGCCCCACATAGATCATAATGGAGATAGCATCCAGATATTATTGAGGTGGTGGAATGGACCTGAACAAAACAACACAGAAACTGCGCGAAGCTTTGCAATCAGCTCAGGCGCTTGCCGTGCGCCTCTCTCATCAGGAGGTGGATGGAGAACACCTGCTTGCCGAGCTGCTCGTCCAGGATGGAGGCCTTGCTCCACGTCTGGTTGAGCGGGCAGGAACATCCGTTGATACCCTCGCTTCCGACATTCAAAAGGCTCTGTCAAAACTGCCAACCATCAGTGGTGCCTCCAGCGAGGCGGGCAAGGTCTATATCACCCAGCGGCTTAATCAGCTCATCGTCAAGGCGGGTGATGAAGCAACTTCAATGAAAGATGAATATATCTCGGTTGAGCATCTGATGCTGGCTCTGATCGATGAGGGTGATGCCACAGCCGCTGGCCGTGCATTCAAAAAGGCCGGTATAAGCCGGAAAAAATTTCTGCAGGTACTTGAGTCTGTGCGTGGCCACCAGCGTGTCACCAATGATTCCCCGGAAAGTGCCTATGAGGCACTGGAGAAGTATGGCACCGATCTCGTTGAGCTGGCCAGAAGCGGCAAGCTCGACCCTGTCATAGGGCGTGACAGTGAGATTCGCAGTGTCATTCGGATTCTTTCCAGAAAAACAAAAAATAATCCGGTACTGATCGGTGAGCCCGGTGTAGGTAAAACCGCCATTGCTGAGGGTCTGGCTCAGCGCATTCTCAATGGTGATGTGCCGGAAGGTCTGAAGCGGCGCACCATCTTTTCGCTGGATATGACATCGCTGATGGCGGGCGCGAAATACCGGGGTGAATTTGAAGAGCGTCTGAAAGCCGTGCTCAAAGAGATCAAGGAGTCTGATGGCCAGATTATTCTCTTCATCGACGAACTCCACACCATTGTCGGTGCGGGAAAAACCGAGGGTTCATCCGATGCAGGGAATATGCTTAAGCCGATGCTGGCACGCGGTGAGCTTCACTGTATCGGTGCGACCACTCTGGATGAGTATCGCCAGCATATTGAGAAGGACGCTGCATTGGAGCGCCGTTTTCAGCCGATTGTAGTTGATGCTCCCAACGTAGAAGATACCATCTCCATCCTGCGCGGACTTAGAGAGCGTTTTGAAGTGCATCATGGTGTGCATATTCAGGATGCAGCCATTGTTGCCGCCGCCACACTCTCCGATCGTTATATCTCTGATCGTTTTCTGCCGGATAAGGCCATTGATCTGATCGATGAGGCATGCGCATCAATCCGTACCGAAATTGACTCCATGCCGGCAGAGCTGGATCAAATCACCCGCAAAACCATGCGCCTTGAGATCGAAGAGACGGCGCTGAACAAGGAGAAAGATGCAGCCAGCAGGGAGCGCCTTGAAGTGCTGCGTCAGGAACTGGCCGATCTGAAAAACAGTCGTGATGCGATGAAAGCACAGTGGGATATGGAGAAGGCCTCCATCGGCAAGGTACAGGCTCTGCGTGAAAAAATAGAGCAGACACGTCTTGAGATTGAGGCGGCGGAACGTGCCTATGACCTGAACAGGGTCGCCGAACTCAGACATGGAACACTTCCGGCTCTGGAGAAGGAGCTGGCCGGGCTTGAGATGAGCGCGTCGGAAAAAGATGAATCCTCCCTGCTGCAGGAAGAGGTGACCGAGGAGGAGATCGCCCAGGTGGTTGCCCGCTGGACCGGAATCCCTGTCATGCGTCTGATGGAAGGAGAGCGTGAAAAACTTCTGCGTCTGGCGGATGTGCTGCATGAGCATGTGATTGGTCAGGATGAAGCGGTAGACTGTGTTGCCAACGCCGTGCTTCGTGCCCGTGCCGGCATCAAAGACCCGAAACGCCCGATCGGCTCTTTTATCTTTCTGGGGCCTACCGGCGTGGGCAAAACCGAGCTGGCCAAAACACTGGCTATCAATCTCTTTGATTCGGAAGAGAATATGGTGCGCATCGATATGAGCGAATATATGGAGAGGCATGCCGTCTCCCGTCTGCTTGGTGCGCCTCCGGGCTATGTCGGTTTTGAAGAGGGCGGGCAGCTGACCGAAGCGGTTCGCCGCAGGCCCTACTGTGTCCTGCTCTTTGATGAGATAGAAAAAGCACATCCGGATGTGTTCAATGTGCTTCTGCAACTACTCGATGACGGGCGCCTGACCGACAGCCACGGACGGTCGGTCAATTTCCAGAATACCATTATTATCATGACCAGCAATATCGGCAGTCCGCATCTGCTTGATGGCATCAATGCTCAGGGCGAAATTATAGAGGAGGCAAGGAAACTGATCCGTGATGAACTTCGAGCCCGGTTCAGGCCCGAATTTCTTAATCGGGTGGATGATACTGTTCTCTTCAAGCCACTCTCTCTGGATGAGATCGGCAAGATTGTGGAACTCTTCCTTAAATCACTGAAAGGCCGGCTGGCTGATCAGCAGATTGAGCTGCATATCAGTGATGCTGCCAGGACATTCCTGGCCCGGGAAGGCTATGACCCTGTTTTTGGTGCAAGGCCGCTGAAACGCTTTATCCAGCAAGAGGTGGAGACCCCGTTGGCCAAGCTGATCATTGCCGGAGATACCGTTGCAGGCAGTAAAATTGAAGTGGATAGTGATGGGAATAAGCTTCTGATCTCGGTGGTATAAATAAATACAGCCTCCCGCACATGGATGCCAGACAAAAAGGCAGGATTGCCGTTTGGACGGCTGCAAGCCGCCCGAAGGGTGAAGGGCATGGACGGTCTGAATCAAGCCGTATCTGACAAACCGGGGGGCGATTTCCCCCCTTGGGTAGCGAAGTTTCCACTATGGTTAAAATTTCTTAATATTTAGGGTCCCGCTCCGGGACGACTGCATGCAAGTCGCTTCCAATCACTAGAGGAGGATTTTTTCATGAAAAAAATGTTGATGATCGCAGCTGCAGCTGCATTTGTAATTGGTGGCATAGCGACCACCGCCAGTGCAGGAGCACTGGGTAAGTGTAAGGCGTGCCATACATTCAAGGCTGGCGGAAAGCATAAAACCGGACCAAACCTGGCTGGTATTATGGGACGTACCATGGGTGGTACAGACTATAAAAAGTATAAGAGCTACCTGAAGGCACAGAAGGCTGCCGGTGTAACCTGGAACGAAGATAATATGAAGGCGTGGCTTGCAGATTCCAAAGGTGTGGCAAAGGCAGCTGGTGGTAAATCCAGCATGCCAAAACAGAAGCTGAAAGGTGCAAAACTTGACGCTGCTATTGCAGAACTGAAAACACTGTAACTACCACTGTTTGAATCATGGGGTCTGTCTCCATGACATAAGAAAGCCTCCGTCAGGGGGCTTTTTTTGTGGTTATTAAGAGTTGTTGGAGGAAATATCCAGTGTGCCCCTCCATGATGACAATAATGTTGGCGTGTATTCACAGATCATGACTTCAGCATAGCTAATCATCTTTAAATCCATAGCATCCGTCCATGGCCATTGTGAACCGCCGGGCACGGCATGAATATCATATTCTTGAGACCTATGAGGCAGGCATGATCCTGACCGGGCCTGAAGTAAAATCGATCCGGGAAGGACAGGCCAACCTTGCTGAGGCTCACTGCATTATCCGTAAAGAAAAACTGTTGCTGATCGGTTGCCATATCAGCCCCTATAAACCGGCTGCTCTGAATAATCCAAAAGAGCCAGCTCGTTCCCGCGAACTGCTGCTGCACAAAAAAGAGATTCTGCGCCTGCTCGGCAAGCTTAAGGAGAAGGGGCTGACGCTGGTTCCCCTGAAACTCTATTTCAATGAGCGCGGCTTCGCCAAACTGGAGATCGGTCTGGGCCGGGGCAAGAAGTTCTACGACAAACGTCAGGATAAAAAAGAGAAGGACATCAAGCGTGACCTGCAACGCCGGTATAAAATGTAATGGCTGAGGGCGAGATGAATAATTGGACTGCGGACGTTCAGACCCTGCTTGGCCAATCAAAAGTCTGCTTTTTAGCCACGCAAGGGCAAAACGGCCCTGAAACATCCATGGCACCATATGCCATTCACAATGCCACTATCCTGCTCCATCTATCCAAATTGGCCAGGCACACCACTAACATCGAAAACAGCCCGGCCATCGGCCTGATGATCTGCACTCCGGAAAAGTCAGCCGATTCACCACTGGCTCTACCCCGCCTCAGCCTGCAGGGCAGAGTCACGCCTGTTAGTGAAAAAGAATTCGAATCTGCTAAATCAGCATATTTAAAAACGATCCCTGATGCCGAACCTCTCTTCTCCTTTGCAGACTTCTCACTCTTTCAGCTCATACCTTCAGCCATCCATTGGGTGGGTGGTTTTGGTTCCGCCAGAAACATAGCGGTGAGCGACTGGCGCGCTCTGTTCGCTGAAAATGAAGGGGAGATGCCATGACCGAAATTCATGGATTTCATGCACATGTCTATTACAACGAATCAACCTATGAACAGGCCGCAAGCCTGTGTGATAAAGCAGGTGAGAGATTTGACCTGTCTGTAGGCCAAAAGCATAAAAAGCCTGTCGGGCCACACCCATGCTGGAGCTGTCAGCTTGCCTTCAAACCGGAAGAGTTTGGCAACATTGTTCCATGGCTGGTCCTGAACCACCATGGCCTGACTATCTTTATCCATGCGAATACGGGTAACGATCTGAAAGACCATACGGAACACACCATGTGGATGGGGAAAATCGAACCGCTTAATCTGGATATGTTTAGTCCGGATACATAGAAACCTTCCTCGGGAGCCGCCATGAAAAAATTGTTACTTATCCTATCTCTGCCTTTGCTATTGGCAGCCTGTGAACAGGCCAGGGAGGCGGGTGATGAAACTGCCCGTGAAATTACTGGTGGCAACATGATTGAACAGGGCCGCCAAACGCAACAACAGCTGCATGATATTGACCAGCAACAGCAAGAGCGCTTTAAACAGTTGGATCAACAATAAAACATTGGGCTACCGAATAACTGCTTTCGGCTGAAAGCAGTTATTCGTAATGATTACGGGCAGACAAATAAAAAAAGGCAGCCCGAAGGC
>WSZY01000111.1 GCA_013139875.1 Mariprofundaceae bacterium
CGTGAAGAAAGAGTACCTTGTTGTTACCGGGGAACGATCTCACTTCACGCAGATCTTTCTCAGCTTTTGCCGCAACGCACATATACTCTTTGCCGCGATGGCTCATCTCCATGACGGACATCCCGGAGCCATTCCACTCCAGCATCTCCTGCTGCGCGCGTTCCATCACGGCTGTCGGCAACATTGCCGGGCCTGCACTGAAATTAAACTTTCTTGCCATGATTACCTATCCTTTTACCAGGTGATTTCTGAACGCGCGGAAGATAGCCCTTCAGTGACGATTCCTCAACGAAAAAACCCCCGGCAAAAGCGGACATTTAGGTGTGTGTTAGCAAATGAGTAAACTGTCCCCGGATTTCCCTACACAAGTGACTCGCTCAGACTCCTTGCTATTAGCCAATTGAGCAACAGAATTAACGTTAGAAGCTAGAGTCATCTAACTGTTTTCCGGTCGCAATAGAGCAGCCAACAGATAAGAGCCCATTCCGGCCAATCCGAGAGTGACGAATCCAGAGCTTACGGCGGTCAATGTTGCAATGGGGGCCGCAATCACCGAAACAAATCCGTTGATGCCCCATGCCCAAGGGATCAGGGAGTTCTGCCCAGTTCGTTCAAGGTTGCGGATACCCGTTGGGAAAAAGAGGCCCATGATGAGAGCAACAGGTGCAACCAGCATGATCGCTGCCGTAAAGCGCCATGGGAGCGAAATAGTGGCCAGAATCGAAGCCAGTTTCGGAAGCAGGAGGAAAAAAAGCCCCAACAGCAGAATCAACAGAGCTGCACTCCACACCAAAGCCCGACTGCTACGTAAGATCCGTTGGTCAGAAAGCAGGCTCCCAATGCCTGCAAAAATGAGCAGTGCGGCTAACACACTGGCTACGGAATAGATCGGGTCACCCAGGATCAGAGTGAGTTTCTGCATGAAAAGAATCTCTACAAACATAAAACCGGCTCCAATAGATGAAAAGTAGAGCAGAGGACGCAGGTTGTTTTGTGATGGCGAACCGGCTTTCAGGCAGAAGAGAAGTGGCAAGAGGGTGAGGCAGAAGCCTGAAACGACCAACAGCAGCAGCGTGATGGCGGCGACGATGTAAGACCACTCATGCATAATCAGGCCTGTGGTGCCGAAACTGCGTAGCAGAAAGGCTGCTGCATCCAAGGTTAGAAAATGATTGAAGTAGGGCTGTTCATCTGTGGCCGGGGTTAGATGAAATGGTGATCCCGTCTGCATGAGTGGATTTTCTGCCAGCAGCGAAAAGATGGAGGGCAAATGCTCAGTGGTAAATCCGGAGACAGGCCGTTTTATGCTCTCCGGATGGTCTGCCGGATAGAGAAGCTTAAAGTCGAATGTCTCGGCAAACTGCCGGATTAAGCGCACTTTCTGCGCAGAGAAAGGGGCGTTGCTCATTACGATTGAGGTCATGTTCCAGCTGCGGATTGCAACAAGATGCTTTTCAGGAACCATGTTCTGCATCCGTAGCGCCTGGGCCATCGTGGCGAAAAGTTTGAGAGGGCTTCTCGGAGGGGTGTCGATAACGGTGCTGACCGCGATCATCCCATCCACGTTCAGCAGGTCCAGCATTCTGGACATAGCCTCGATAGTTAGAAGATGGTTTTCATAGAGCGATTGCATACCCGTAGAGGCGCCACCGAGTGTTGTGCCAGCCGGAAGCAGGATGAGATCAAAATGGTTCTGCGTCTGCTCCAGGAAGCTTCGTGGCTCTTCGATGATCTTTCTGACGTTCGATGCGTTGTAGACGGAGTAGTGATCCGGCAACACCTTGTCCGGAAGAGCCGTCAGGTTGCGGTTTTTTTCAACGGCGGTAACAGAGAGAGCGCCTTCAGCGAGAGCGCGCTGCACCTCCATACCTGTTCCCGAACCGAGAATCAGCGCCTGCTCCACTTTGCCTAGCCAATAAGGCAGGTTGTAGATCGTGGAGTGCATATATGATTGCGTATGGGTATCGGCAGAGCCGGGCAGAGAACCAGCAGCTTCGCCATCGCGAAAAACCATCGGCAGGGGCGGAATTTCACCATCAAAGGTGAGGCTCAACCCGGAGGCGGAGCGCAGGTACGGCGAGTGCACGACATGAATAACGCCAAGCGGGTCATAGGTTTCATGGACGATATGTGTGTCCGGCATGAGCAGGGCGCGGGCAAGCGGTTTGTACTGTGACATCGTGACCTCAGCAGGCAGCAGCCAGCACGTGCCGATAATCAGACCGACAATCCCTGATGCGATTGCCATAGCTTTTGCTCTTTTCAGCAGGATAAGGCTGAACACCCAGACAAGCAGTGCCAGCAGATAGGGAACTTCCAGAGGGTGCCAGAGATGAAGAATTGCCAGGGCACCAAGGCTGCCCGTCCCGGAGCCGAGCAGGTTGGCGCTGTAATACATTCCGATCTTCCGGGGAGAAGTGCTGAACACAAGGATAATGAAAAATGCGCCAAACAGGAGCGGCAGAAAGAGAGAGAGGCAGAGCAACATCAGCCAGAGTAGTCCGGCCGGTCTCCAGATGGTGATGAACAGGTCCATGGGGATGAGCGCGAGGATATGATTTGCACTGGCCATGGAGAGAGCGGTAAGCAGCAGGGATGAGATGGCTGTTTGTTGTAGATGACGAAACCAGAAATCCCTGCCGAGGGAGAGAGCAGTGCCGCTTGCCGCAAATCCGAGCATGGCGAGACTGATGATCAGATATGCAAAGTGGTACCACTGGAGGATTGCCAGGATACGAAGCTGGGTAATTTCGAATGCAAGCAGGCAGAAGGAGACGCCGAAAAGCAATATAGGCGCGACACCTCTGCTGAGTGCGCTGTTCAATGGCCGCCGGTGAGGGGCACGAAGCGTACGGGGATGATATCGCGCGTATGCATTTTACCGTTTCTCTTTTCAGCCAGAATCAGTTTCTGGGTGAAGAAAATATGGCCCACCGGGATAACCATACGACCGCCCTCTGCCAGCTGGCGAATTAACGGCGGCGGAATATGATCGGCAGCTGCAGTCACGATAATTGCATCGAAAGGTGCCTCTTCTTCCCAGCCGAAATAGCCATCTGCATGACGTATATTGATATTTTTGTAGCCAAGTTCCGCGATCACTTTTTGTGCCCTGGTTGCAAGTTTGGATATGATTTCGATGCTGTAGACGCTATCGACGAGTTGGCCGATGACAGCAGCGTGATAAGCTGAACCTGTCCCCACCTCAAGCACCCGGTCTGTCTGCTCAAGCTGCGCCAGTTCGCACATATAAGCGACAATAAAGGGCTGGGAGATTGTCTGGCCATAGCCGATGGGAAGCGGATGGTCCTCATAAGCACTGCTCATTTCTGATTCCAGGGTGAATTTGTGTCGGGGCACACTACGCATGGCTTCGAGTACCCGGCGATCTTTCACTCCGCGCTTCTCGATTTGGTAATGGACCATTGCTTCGCGTTTCATCTTATACTGCTCCGGGGAATCCGCCTGTGCCATCTCTGCAACAGCAAATAGCGGGATGAATAACAGTACCAGACATAAAGCCCTGGCTACCAGACTCACCATTTCCTTTTTCCTATCAATTTTTACGACCTCGCATAGCCCAATGCATCTCTCTCCCCTAATGATCAATTATAGTCTAAATTTCAGATTGGGGGATGTCCGCTTTGGGTCGAAGGCAGTCATTCGCCTAAATATGAAAGGAGTCCGGCATCAGCCCCCTTAGTGTTGCGACCAGTTCACTCAGTTCCTCTTCCGAATAGGGCTTTGTGGGTGCATGCCCCCAGACGGGTGCCGGCCATGCCGGATCACTCTCATATCGGACAATATGGTGAATATGGAGCTGGGGCACCATGTTTCCAAGGGCGGCAACATTAATCTTATCCGCATTGAAATGGTCACTGATCACACGTGAAAGAGCGGAGGATTCCCGCAGCAACTGATGCTGATCATCTTCCGAAAGCTCAAAAATCTCACGAATACCGGCTCTTTGGGGTACCAGAATAAACCATGGGTAGCTGGCGTCATTCATCAGCAGCAGGCGGCAGAGTGGAAAGGAGCCGATAGTGATGCAATCAGCTTCCAGTCTTGGGTGAAGTTCAAACATCGGCAGAGGATAGACCGGATAAAGCTTTCAGTGAATTAGATCATGTTTGCAGCTACCATTCGCACCATGTTTACCGGCATTATCATGGACATCGGGCAGATCGTCGCTATCGACAAAGAGCCCGAGCAGACACATATGCACTTCTCCACATCACTGGAGACCTCCAAATGGGCTGCGGGCGACTCTATCGCTGTTGATGGCTGTTGCCTGACCATCACCGGATTCCCCGAAGCCGGGCAGTTTTCTGCTACCTTGTCTCAGGAGACACTCAACCTGACCCGTCACTCGGATGTAGATGTGGGTGAAAGGGTCAATCTGGAGCCGGCACTCTGCGTGGGCGATCCGCTGGGCGGCCATATCGTAACCGGCCATATAGATGGCATCACCATCGTAGAAGAGATTGTGGAAGTTGGCGAACACAGGGTGTTTCGCTTCACTGTCCCCTCCTCTCTGGCAAAATATGTAGTCAACAAGGGTTCTGTTGCCATCAATGGCACCAGCCTGACGGTGAACGAGGTGGAGAACTGCTCCTTTACCGTCAACCTTATTCCCCATACCCTTTCACACACCAATCTTGGTGACCTGAGTGCAGGAAGTACCGCCAATTTTGAGAGCGACATGCTTGGTCGCTATGTCGAACGAATCATGAGTTTTCAAAACAGTAACCAACAGGAGTTTCAATGAGCCTAGCCAGTTGTAAGGAGCTGATCGAAGAGCTGCGCGCCGGACGGATGATTATTCTGGCCGATGATGAGGATCGTGAAAACGAAGGTGATCTTGTCATGGCTGCCGAATGGGTGACGCCTGAGGCCATCAACTTCATGGCAACCCATGGCCGCGGATTGATCTGCCTGGCTCTGGATCAGGAGCAGACAGAGGCGCTTAACCTCTCATTGATGGTCGCCAACACCAACGCCAAATTCAAAACCAACTTTACCGTATCCATTGAGGCGGCTGAGGGTGTAACCACCGGTATCTCCGCCTTTGACCGTGCCCACACCATCCGCACCGCGATTGATAACGATGCAAAGCCGTCTGACATCCATACCCCCGGACATATCTTCCCGCTGGTTGGCCGTGATGGCGGTCTTCTTGTCAGGGCTGGCCATACCGAAGCAAGCATTGACCTTGCGCGCATGGCCGGGCTGAAACCGGCTGGTGTGATCTGTGAGATCATGAATGAAGACGGCAGCATGGCCAGAATGCCGGAACTGAAGAAGTTTGCAAAAAAACACAGTCTTAAAGTCGGCTGTATTGCCGATGTAATCCGTTACCGGCTGAAGAACGACTCTCTGGTCAAACGTGAAGTCGAGGTTCGCCTGCCAACCGAGTTTGGTGACTTCAAAATGGTTGGTTACACCAACGCGGTGGACGAGGCTGAACATGTGGCGCTGGTGATGGGCAGCCCCGACCCCGACAGGCCCTGCCTGGTACGCGTTCACTCCGAGTGTCTGACCGGTGATGTCTTTACATCACGGCGTTGCGACTGCGGCTCCCAGCTTCATGCAGCCATGCGTCAGGTATCCGAGACGGGTGAAGGCGTTATTCTCTACCTGCGTCAGGAGGGTCGCGGGATCGGCCTGCTGAATAAACTGCGTGCCTATGAGTTGCAGGATGCCGGCCATGATACGGTTGAGGCCAATAAAAAACTCGGCTTCAAGGCTGACCTGCGGGATTACGGTATTGGCGCCCAGATTCTGCGTGATCTCGGACTTCGGAAACTGAACCTTCTAACCAATAATCCGAAGAAGATCATTGCTCTGGATGGTTATGGTCTTGAGGTTGTCGAGCGTGTCCAGCTACAGGTGGGAGCTCATGAAGATAACATCACCTATCTGCAGACCAAGCAGGATAAGATGGGTCATATGCTCAACATCAATAAGGATAAGAAATGAGTCTGGATGCTCCGCATCTAAACGGCACAGTGAACGCTTCGGGACTCAAGATCGGTATCATTGTCAGTCGTTTTAATGAAGCTATCACCTCAGCCCTCCGTGATGGAGCAGTTACCGCCCTGAAAGAGCATGGCAGCAGTGATGCTGATCTGACAATCGTACATGTGCCGGGAGCACTGGAAATTCCGACCATTGCAGCAAAAATGGCAGACTCCGGCAGATTTGATGCACTGGTCTGCCTGGGTTGCATCATCGAGGGTGGTACTGCCCATTTTGATCATGTCTGCCGGGTTGCCATGGACAGTATCGGAGCGATTGCCGGGCGTGGTACCATTGCTATTGCCAACGGCGTACTGACCGTGGCCACCCTGAGTCAGGCAGAGGATCGTGTGGGTGGCGCTCATGGTCATAAAGGTGCTGAAGCTGCGCTAACGGCAGTTGAAATTGCCACCCTGCTAAAGGAGATATGAATTTTATGGCATCCTGCCAAAAAATCAGAACGCAAAGGCAAAAGTGTGATTTTTCCTTTGCTCACAAAACCGATGGCACAAACCATCGATTTTGGCAGCCCGTCCATGGGCTGCATGGAAGCGCTAAATTAATCAGCACTTCCCTAAAAGAACTGGAGAGCTGAGATTGAGTAACAAGAAGAAAGCAAAAGGCCCGAACCGTCATCAGGCTCGCGAGTCCGCCATTGAGACACTTTATGCATGGCATAGCGGCGGCAATGACAATGCCGACCTGCCCCACCTGCTGAGCGGTCGTATTCAGGAAGAGGAGCGCGGCGGTCAGGATGAGAACTACCTGCGTGAAATGGTATACGGTGTCACCGAGCAGAAGGATGAGCTTGATGAACTTCTCAAGCCTGTCATCAATCGCAGTCTAAAGAGCGTTGCCAGTGTAGAGATCAATGTACTCCGGCTTGCTGCCTGGGAGATGAAGAACCGTCTGGAGATTCCCTACCGTGTGATTATCAATGAAGCGCTGGAACTGACCCGCGCCTATGCCGATGAATCCGCACGCAGTTTTATTAATGGCGTACTGGATAAGCTGGCCAAAGAGCTTCGCAGCGCTGAAGTTAAAAGCAGATCATAATCTCGCTTAACCGCCCTCTTAATTCTGGAGAGACAACACTTAATTACTAGATTGCCCGGGCTAGCTGAATCCCCAACCATGTAAGCAGTAGGCAGACAAATACCTGCCCAAACACATTTCCTGCCGCCAGACCGTAAGCTCCCTCCTGCAGGAGGCGAATCGACTCCAGCGAATAGGTGGAGAAGGTGGTAAAGGCTCCCAACAGTCCCACTGTCAGTGCCAGACGAACCAGCTCAGTGGCGGTGGAGCGTTCAATCAGCCAGACGAAGAGGAAACCGAGCAGAAAACTTCCGAGCGCATTAACGGCAAACGTACCCCACGGAAAAGCACCGCCGGAATAGCGCTGAACCGCGCCGGCCATCAGGTAGCGAAGTACCGCACCTGCCGCACCACCGGCTGCGACTGCTAACAGTTGTCTGGTCAACTACCCTTCTCCTCTCTCCGTTTTTTTAACCACTGAATTCTCTCTCCCAGCGTCTTCTCAAAACCTCGTGAAGTCGGATGGTAGAGGGAAACTGCATCCATCTCATCAGGGAAGTGGGATTGCGCCACCACAGCATCACCGGAATCATGGGCATACTGGTAACCCTTCCCATGCCCCAGCTCTTTCATCAATTTGGTTGGCGCATTCTTAAGGTGTGTGGGAACATCAAGATGCTGGCTCTCTTTTGCCAGTCTCCGTGCAGCCTTCTCCGCCATATAGGCCGCATTACTCTTCGGTGCCAGCGCCAGATAGATCACTGTTTCAAACAGCCCCTGCTCCCCTTCGGGTGAACCAAGTATCTGATACATCTTCTGTGCATCGAGTGCCAGGGTCAGTGCCCTGGGATCAGCAAGCCCGATATCTTCGGTTGCCATCCTTATCATCCGGCGTGCCAGATAGAGAGGCTCCTCACCGGATTCCAGCATTCTTGCCAACCAGTAACAGGCTGCATCAGCGTCGGAATCACGAACGGACTTATGCAGTGCTGAGATAAGATCATAATGACCGTCACCATCCCGATCATACTGCCCCTGCCTGCGTGTCCACTGCCGGGCCACACTCTCTTCTTCCCACTCGATGCAACTGTCCGCCTCAAACAGGCTCTGTAGAGCATTCAGTGCATAACGTGCATCTCCATCACAGGCCTTTGCCAGCCAGTCAATTGCAGCATCAGAAACGGCGAATGATCCGGACTGCTCATGAAGCAGTGAAATGCCTCGCACCACAATCTGCCGGATCGCTTCCCTGTCGAGTGGTTTCAGAACAATCACCCGGCAACGGGAGAGCAGTGCATTATTCAGGGAAAAGGATGGGTTTTCAGTCGTAGCTCCAACCAGAATCAGTGTGCCATCTTCAACATAGGGAAGCAGCACATCCTGCTGGGCTTTATTAAAGCGGTGAATTTCGTCCAGAAAAAGCAGATAGCTTCGCCCTTCTGATTTTGCCCGCTCTACAACAGCCTGCACCTCTTTTTTTCCGGCAGATACGGCGGACAGCTGTTCAAAAGGCATCTTTGCCGATTCAGCCATGATCCTTGCCAGCGTGGTTTTACCCACACCCGGTGGACCCCAGAACACGGCAGAGACCGCCCTCCCCTCTCTGAGCGTCGAAGAAAACCATGAATCCGGATGGGTCAACGCCTCCTGCCCTGCCACATCAGCCAGAGTTTCCGGCCTTAGCCGGTAGGCCAATGGTGCAGAGACAGTGGGGTGCTCTACCACATCAAATAGGCCGGGAGCAGGCAGAATCAGAATCTCTTGGAGACAGAGAGCGCTGCCGAATAACGTTGATCACGATAGGTTCCCGCGTAAGGCCCCGTAACGGTTCTCTTTGGATAAAAGGTATAGGAGAGAGCCAGACCGGAATGAAAACCGAACATGTCAGCGCCGCCACCCAGACTTGCTTTATGTCCGGTCTGGTCGGCAACTACCGGATTAAACCCGGTGCTATCGCTTGCTTCCTGATCATAGGCATAACCAAAACGGATCTGAGTGTTCTCTCTCCAGAACCAGGTTGCACCTGCCATCACTGTTAATGAATCATGCATGTTGAGTATGTGGCTCTGCAATACAGTCGTACCGGACATCACGTTCATATCCTTCAGCTTTGACCACCTGCTCCAGGCAGCATCAAGTTCAATGCGAACCGTGTCTGCAATGTCATGGGCAACACCCAAAGTAAACTCATCCGGCAGTTTCAGATTAAGGGATTGAGAAAGGCCGTTTGAAAATTTGATCTCGCTGCCTAACCGGGCCATCGCACCAACTGACCAGGTCGGAGCCGGTTTCCACTTCATCGAGATGTGGCCTCCGAAAGTTTTCTTATCTTTGGCACTGAAGCTCTGCCCGGGAAGGGTCATCTCGGCAGAACTGAGATACCAGTCAATACCACCGGAAACTGCCAGTGAACTGCTCACGGCATAGATAGCATCCAGAGAGAGACGGTCGATCTTCAGTTGAGAAATACCTGCAGAGGCAGGAAAGGCCAGTGCCCAGTCGTTGTCCAGCTCATAAGGGCTGTTATAAGCCAGCGCAAAGCCGATGTTTCCATCATGCGGCATCCATGATGCATAGAGATGCCCCGGATTGCCCGCACCACCACCATTTGGTGCAACAACCGAACCCAGGTTAACAGAGCTGTTCCGATACTGTGCCTCTATTCCAAGCATTCCCTGGATACCATCCTGCCATGCAATACCGGCAGGGTTATAGGCAGCAGCGGAAACATCATCTGCACTGGCCACCACTGCATTGGATAGGCCAAGAGCGGATGCCGACATGTCCGGATTGGAAAACCCCCCTGCCTGAGCTGTTGTCATACTTACACAGCAGGCAACTGCCACAGAAAATCCTTTCATCCCGAGCCCTTTCACTCCGGGCTCTTTTGTTCCAAGCCATTCTATAGCTAGTCGATTCATATTTACCCTCATACTGTTACTCAATTATTGTCATCGGCTG
>WSZY01000005.1 GCA_013139875.1 Mariprofundaceae bacterium
ATGGTCATTGCGACCCAGTTCAAGCATGCGTACTTCATAGGTGTCATTTACACGGGCAAACACCACCTGAAAATCCCGAAAGCCCTGAATGCCTGATTTGCGCACAGCCAAGGAAACGGCATGTTCAGCGACGGTGACAAGCCCGCGCACAAATTGCCCGGGCCTGAAGTGATGATCGCTATTGTTGAGGATTACCCGTGCCTGAATACTCTGGCTGGCATGTGCAGCCATGGGGGATAACCAGTCAATTTTGCCCTGAATCGAAGTGCCACTCAGGGTTTCAATCAGCACAGCCTGACCTGTGCGAACTTGGTTTAGATCCTTGTCAAACACATCCAGATTAACCCAGACCTTCGACAGGTCAGCAATGGTAAACAGAGGCAGCCCAGCTGTGGCTGCACCGACTTGTAGTTCCCTGCGTACAATCACACCACTTATCGGAGCCTTGATCTTATAGTTTTGCAGGCTCTCATTACTCTGTATCTCCGCCAGCACATCACCTCGACGGACAGACTCCCCCAACTCCCGTTGTACTCGTTTTACTACGCCTGGAAAGCGTGCCCTGACCTGGGAGAGGCGATTTGGATCGGCCTGAACTCGACCGGTAAGTTTCAATATCTCCCTGATCGTTCGAGCCTCGGCCTTTTCTGTTTTAATACCGCTCACTTCTGCGATGTCATTGGTAATCTGCACGCGTCCTTCGTAATTGCCGTATTGCCACTGGTAGCGTTTGCCCTGATACAAGGCATTGACTGACACATCAAAGGAGTGGGGTTCAGTCACCACGCCATCACCACGCAAGGCCTCTCCCTGCGGCTGAAATGCAAAGCTATCAACCTGACCGTCAAGTCGGGTAAGTGTTATTTCTAGCGCCACATCAGCAGGTGAGACGGTCTTGCCATCGACATAACCAAACACGTGAAATTCCGGCGGCACCCCTTTTTCAAAAATCGTAATCTCAAGAGCAAAGTGACCATCCTGCAGTAAACGCCCGCCCCTGGGGCCTTTCGCTACTTCAATCTCTTCATCGCCATGAGTCGTTTCACTGGTATCCGTGTGGACTGGCTGCATATATAACCAGCTCGCAACAACAGCACTGATCACGACAACAGCTAACGTATAGATAATATTCTTGTTCATGGGTTGACTCCTGAGTGAATTGCAGCGCCAGTTAAACGTTCAATTTCAATGCGGAAACGATGGTAGTTGGCTGCCGTTAAGACAGCTTCGAGACGGGCATCAATCAGTATTCGTTGTGTTTCATTCAGCTCTAACAGGGAAAAACGTCCGCTTTTATAGCCCTGCTCATAATCATTCACGGCACGCTCTGCTTCAGGAATCATCTTCTCATTGAGCGCTTTTGATGCCCTCTGTGCGTGCAACAACTCCTGATATATTTCATACAGGCTACTGAGCAGAGCAAGGCGCTGCTGCTCATAACGCAGCGGTTCTCGCTGGCTCAAATATTCCATCTCTTCAATATAGGGCCTGGCGCGTGGGGCTGAACCAAAAGGCATGCTCACCGACAGTACCAGTGCGCCATCCTGTTGTTCATTGAAGTATCGGATGCCTGCGGAGAGCTTCAGATCGGATGCCTGACGAGTCTTTGCAAGATGTAATTGCGCCTGTGTTACACGCTCTTCGGTGGCAAAACGGGTTAGATCAGGGTTATTAGCCAGTAGCCCTTCAAGCTGCTCAAAAGGCTGCACGGCAGGCAATTCAAACAAATCGGCTCTGGCCAAGCTGAATTGTGGTTTGGTTTCTCCCCAGCTTGTCGCCAGTTTGAGGCGGGAAAAGGCTAGGCCATGTTCAGCATGCTCCAGATCGATTTCGGATCGGGTTAATGTAATGGCCTCTCTTCGCAGCTCAGCAACGTGACTTTTACCTACCTTCACCCTTTGTTCGACAATCGCATGTGTACGTTTCACCAGCTTTAACTGTTCTCGCGCAATATCCAATCGGTGCTGATTAACCACTACGCGCATAAACTGTTCTGCAACTTTGGCCAGTAGATCCATGCGTTTGCTGTCCAGCATATTGTTGAGCAGGTTGGCATGCCGCCGGGCCAGATTTTCCCGGGAAGAAGCTTTTCCACCCAATTCCAGAATCTTGCCCAGACTTAATGTGGTTTCGAGTCGGTTGATACCGTTATATGTGCCACTGCCCGCAAAGTCCTGCATATCCAGTGTAACTTCTAATGGTCTGCCCTGACCTGCTTGCCGCACTCTTGAGGCGGCAGCATTTGCCTCGTAGCCATCCATGCGTAACTGAGGGTTATGTTTCAGAACATTCGCAATAACCTGCTCAAGAGTGATTGTTCCAGTTAGCGATACAGCATGAGTCATGGGCATGAAAGCGAACGTCAACATTCCTAATAGCATTACTGCATTAAAAAACCGGCTGCTGCTCGGTTTTCTGTTGGTGAGGGGGTTATATAAATTAGTCATGGCTTCTTACCTTGTCAGAAATCCGAGAATGGATTCAGTGTGATGATGTAGCTCCCCGACAGGATTAGGCCATTGCCCTGCTAGGACAACGTCACTACGCGCCGCATCGATGCGCCCTTCGATCATAGCCATCGTATCCGATCTGGATAGTCCCAGGCTAATGCTCTTCTCAAGAGTCAAAAGTTCCTGACTCTCCGCCGCTGAAGAGAGAGTCGGAAATGTAAGCATAAACATTCCTGCTGTTATTAATAATATTCGCACAGTGTCCCCCTGTGAGTTAAATTTTGGAGTTAGGGGAAGCTGATTTTTCTAAATCAAACAATACCGAATGCAGCCTGAAATCAGACTGTCTTAATCAGTGATCAGAAAATCAGCCGCGATAAATTTTAGGAGGATGTTCTATTAGGAAAGAAAGATTTTTCAGATAAGGTTCTGATAGTAAACGATGCTGCGCAGAGGATGCTACTGGCAGATATTCAACCTGTTGAGCATCAAATGTGGTGAACGCATGGGATGCATGAACATGACAACCATGATCGTGTGAACCCTCATCGTGATTACTATTCTCATCATGGAGATGCCCTGCTACATGGCCCATATCAGCATCCATTGCATGCACATGAATATCGAATCCACACGTGAAAACAGAGAGTTGCAAAGCAAAGAAAGCCATAAGAGCCAGAGCGCGCATAATTGCAAGGTAGAGCGTCATCAAAACTTTGGCAAGTTAAACAAATGCCTGCTTTTGGACGAAAGCAGGTCCCGGGCTTAGATCGGATCAGGCCAGTAGATTACTTTGGCGGTACAGGTCTCGGCAATCTCAACACGTGAGACTTTGATGCGATCACCGTCCAGCCGCTGTTGCATCTCTTCGCATAACAGACGGGCAACATTCTCGCTGGTGGGGTTAATGCTGTCGAATGGTGGAATATCGTTGAGGTTGTAGTGATCCCACTTATCAATGGCGGCTTTCACTTCCTGCTTCATGATCTTGTAATCGATCCCCATACCCAGCTCATCAAGCTCTGTGCACTCAACAAAGAGTTTCACATGCCAGTTATGGCCGTGCAGGCGTGCACAGTCACCGGGGTAGCCTCGTAATTGATGTGCAGCGGAGAAGTGGGTTTCGATGGAGAGTTCGTAACGGGACATGGCCAATTTATCCTTATTCAACCCATGGATGGGTTGCAAAATCAGACAGTGCTAACGGCTGATTTTGTAAGCAAATGCAAAACCGCGCTTTTGTGTTTGCATCAGCTAAAAAATACAGGGATGTTTTTTTTAGCATCTAATTAATTTCGGGCATTGGGCAGTAGCATCGCAGCTGAAACATCGCGCCCCTCCGCCATAAGGATGTTGTAGGTGCGTGCAGCAGCCCTTGAATCCATGCACTCAAATCCGATATGAGCCTCAGCCAGTGCATCCAGAATAGCAGAATCAGGAAATGCGGTGGTTCTGCCTGTGCCGATCAACAGAATCTCGGGCGGGTTTTCTATTGCCCATGAAATATCTTCAATAGTCAGCGCACCAAGCCGTTCCGGCCCCCAGGGCTCAATCAGCTCACGCTTATGAAAACGAAGGCCGCTATGGTAGCGACCCTCTCCGATTATAAAGCAGTTATCCTCATAGCCACGGAAAAGGAGTGAACCTTCACCGGACTCAGGCGAGATGTCCGCTTGGAATGTAGAGCCCAGACTCAGGGTTTCGCCTCCAGCTTTTCCATCTCTTCGGCGCTGGTTTCAAAGCGGCCTTCAAGCGACAGCATGACGGGGCTGGCAATATAGATAGAGGAGTAGGTACCTACCACAATACCGACAATCAGTGCGAATGCGAAATCATGAATCACTTCGCCGCCGAAGAAGAAGAGGGAAAAGACCACAAGCAGCGTGGTCAGTGATGTCATCAATGTGCGTGCCAGTGTCTGGTTGATCGATCTGTTAACCACGTCCACTTCACTGTCCGGATTCTTTCTCTTGCGGTTGCTCTCAAAGTTTTCACGGATACGGTCAAAGACCACAATGGTGTCATTCAGAGAGTAGCCGATCACGGTAAGGATCGCAGCCACCACAGGCAGCGTAAACTCTTTGCCTGTCAACGCAAAGATACCGACCACCAGTGTAACATCATGCAGCAGGGCTGCATCCGCACCGATGGCAAAACGCAATTTGAACCGGAATGTGACGTAAACAAGAATCGCAAGCATGGCAAACAGAACAGCCAGAATGCCAGCCTCAGTCAGCTCTTCACCAACCTGTGGGCCAACAAACTCCACACGGCGCATTTCAACACTGTCAGCACCAAGGCCTCTGCCCAGCGCATCAAGAATGTCGGTGCTGACCTTGGATGAGTCGGAGATATCCCCGTTCTGTACACGGATCAGAATCTCTTCAGGCGCACCGAATTCCTGAATGATTGCCTGGCCAAAGCCGGCAGGCGCCAGTGCTTCACGGATATCGGCGATGGCAGGAGCCTCTTTAAACTTCACTTCCACCAGCGTGCCGCCGGTAAAGTCGATACCGAAGTTGAGGCCTTTGCCTGCAACCAGGCCGAGAGAAAGAAGTAGCAGCACGCCCGAGAAGATCATGGCCAGCTTGCGCTTGCCGAGAAAATCAATTTTGATGTCAGGATTGATAAGTTGCATATGATATATCCTTAAATACTCAGCTCTTTGCTGCTCTTCTTCTTAATGGAGAAGGCAACAATGGCACGGGTCACCATAATGGCGGTAAACATGGATGCCATAATACCGACAGAGAGAGTGACGGCGAATCCCTTCACAGGACCGCTACCGAATTGAAACAGTACAATCGCCGCAATCAGTGTGGTGATGTTGGCATCAACAATAGTGGAGAGTGCCTTGCTGTAACCGCCATCAATGGCTGCAAGACGTGTCTTTCCGAGCCGGATCTCCTCACGTATTCGCTCAAAGATCAGTACATTGGCATCCACGGCCATACCGATGGTCAATACGATGCCGGCGATACCGGGCAGGGTCAGCGTGGAGCCGATCATGCTCATGGCTGCGATGATCAGCAGCATATTGAAAATAAGGGCTACGTTGGCAACCAGGCCGAAGAGGCGGTAATAGACCGCCATAAAGATCAGTACGGCGATACAGCCGTAGATAATGGAGTTCATGCCCTGCTCAACCGAGTCCTTACCCAGGCTCGGGCCGATGGAACGCTCTTCCACCACCTTAACCGGAGCAGGCAGGGCACCGGCACGAAGTACGATCGCCAGGTCACGCGCATCCTGAGATGTGAAGCTGCCGGTAATCTGTGCGCTTCCGCCTGAGATACGTTCACGGATCACAGGTGCTGACTGAACCACGCCTTCAAGAATGATAGCGAAACGCTCACCAACATGAGCATTGGTCAGCTTGTCGAACTTGCGTGCACCTTTGTTGTTGAACTTCAGGGTTACCGCATATTCATTGTAACGGGAGTCGATCGATACACGTGCATCGGCCACTTCAGCACCGGAAAGTTCGGTACGCTTCTTCAGCAGATAGGGCTGACGCACCATTTCATCACCACGACCCTCCGCTTTGCCATATACAATAATATCACCCTGAGGAATCTTGCCGGAGAGTGCCTTCTCCAGGTCACCCTTCTCATCCACCAGCTTGAACTCCAGCTGCGCAGTACGGCCGATCAGACTTTTGGCACGGGCAGAGTCTTCATATCCGGGAATCTGTACAAGAATGCGGCGCTCACCCTGTTTCACGATTACCGGCTCGGTGGTGCCCAGTGCATCAACACGGTTGCGGATCACTTCGATGGACTGGTCAACGGCAAACTTCTTAATCTCTTTTGATTCAGTTTCAGAGATGGTCAGACTGAAGCGACCCGCTTCACCCTCCATGGTGTAACCCTGCATGCCCTCTTTGATCAGGCTCTCTGCAGCCGCGGTGTCCGAGATGTTCTTGATCTGAACAATCAGCGTGTTGCCATCCGCATCCAGCTTGCTGTAACGGATTTTGTTTTCACGCAGCAGTCGGCGGATGGTGTCGACATCCTCCTCAACACTGTGTTCAACCGCCTTTTCAACATTCACATCAATAACCAGATGAATACCACCCTTCAGGTCGAGGCCAAGATTCATCGGCTTGCTTGTAGCAGACGGCCACCATGATGGAGGTGTTGTCAGGTTAGGGAGCGCACCCATGGCCGAGACCACCAGTACAGTCAGGATCAGCCAGAGTTTCCAGCGAGGATAAGCTTGCATGAGTTATTCCTTTCGGGTTCGTGTTGAACTGTTTTATTAAATCTTTTGAATGTGGCCGTTATTCAGTTGAGCCGACAATGGTGTCACGCTTGATTTTAACCTTAACACCATCAGCGATCTCAACGGTCAGGATTTCATCCTTCACATTTGAAACCTTACCAATAATACCGCCACCGGTAACAATCGTGTCACCCTTCTTGGTCGCATCTACCATTTTCTTGTGCTCTTTCAGCTTCTTCTGCTGCGGACGAATAAGCAGGAAGTAAAAAATCACCATGATCAGGATCAGGGGGATGAGGGATGTAAAGCCGCTATCTGCGGCAGACCCTGCTGCTTCGGCATGTGCACTCTTCATGGTTGCCATAGCCAGTGCGGCAGCAGCCATAAGGTGATAAATGAATGGATTAAAGTTGTTCATATTCTCTTTTGTTCTCCCAATAATAAAACTGCCTCATGCGGTGCTAAATTTCAGCATCGCCGTGGTAGGTTGCTAAAAACTGATCTCGAAACTGAGGCCATCTTTCCTCTTCAATTGCAGTCCGTGCCCGGCGCATGAGATCGCAATAGTAGTGAAGATTATGCAAACTGTTCAACCTCGAACTTAAAATCTCCTTCGCCATGTAGAGGTGGCGCAGGTAAGCGCGGGAGAAATTACGGCATGTATAGCAGTCGCAATCCTCCATGACAGGGCGGCTATCAGCTTGGTGTTTAAGGTTTTTTATGTTGATTTTACCAAAGTCGGTGAAGATGGTTCCGTTGCGTGCATTGCGTGTCGGCATGACACAGTCAAACATGTCGATACCACGATTAATGCCCTCGATCAGGTCATCCGGCGTACCGACACCCATCACATAACGCGGTTTTTCGGCCGGCAGATGGGGTGCAAGTGCATCCAGTGTTGCCAGCATCTCCTCTTTCGGTTCACCCACCGAGAGGCCGCCAATGGCGATGCCTTCGAAATCGATCTCTGAGAGTGCCTTCAGACTCTCCAGACGCAGATCCTGGTACATGCCACCCTGTACAATGCCGAAAAGGGCCTGTTTGCTGTTGACCGGAAGATGTTCGCGACACTCGGCAGCCCAGCGCATCGACAGCTGCATTGAGCTGTGTGCCTCCTCATAAGTGGCCGGATAGGGGGTGCACTCATCAAAGGCCATGACGATGTCACTTCCCAGTTTCCTCTGAATTTCCATGCTCTCTTTGGGCCCCAGAAACCAGCGGGAACCATCGATATGTGACTGAAAACAGACACCGTGTTCCTCAATCTTACGCAGTGCACCCAGTGACCAGACCTGAAAGCCACCGGAGTCGGTGAGAATCGGATGATCCCACGCCATGAATTTGTGTAGTCCGCCCAGTGTTTCGATATTATCGACACCGGGGCGAAGCATCAGGTGATAAGTATTGCTCAGAATGATCTGGGCACCGATATCATCGGTCAGGTCAGCCGGCGTCAGGCTCTTCACTGTGGCCTGTGTACCAACCGGCATGAAGACAGGCGTCTCCACCACACCGTGCGGCAGCGTAATTCGACCCCGGCGGGCGTGGCTGGATTCATCGGTTTTCAGCAGCTCAAAGGTGAGTGCTTTTGATGAGGTGGAAGACATGGCGCTGCAGTATGCCTGCGTGGAGTGTGGATGGAAGCCTGAATAGGGGCTGCTTTTTCAGACTTTCTGTTCAGGTCAGCCGTTTTATATGGTCAGTCGCTGTTTTGGCTGAATCCGGACTGAAACAGCTGCTTGTCCGCACTACGCAGG
>WSZY01000164.1 GCA_013139875.1 Mariprofundaceae bacterium
GTGTGATCAGATGGGTTAAGGCAAACATTGACGGTGACCAGCGGCTGGCAAAAATCACCGGCCCGCCGGTTAGCATCCGCAGGGCGGCTGCGATACCGAACAGCGGTGCAGTCAGAAAAAAGCGTAGTGGTACCGATAGCGGTGGAGCCTGATCCAGTGAGAGTCCGGCGGTCGCACTCATGGGAATTCGCGAACTACAGCATCCCGGGCCTCGCTGTCCTGTTCTCTCCAGATCAGTACCCTGATAACCGGCCCATCATCTTTTTGAGTCAGAAAAGAAAAACCGCGTTTTTGCAGGTGTGGATATAACAGCTTTGGCTCCTGATCATGAATGACCTCCAGATAGTGGCCGGCTGCAAGTGTGTCCACGGCCTCCAGCACTACCTCCGCCGGCTCAGGACATGCCAGCCCCCTGACATCCAGTGTCCGCTTTTCTGTCACTGATTAACCAATATCTTTCATGTTCCCAAGCACCCGGTCGGTCTCATCATCACCAAGCACGTTGTCACACATGACGTAGAGCATTTGCTCCTCTTTGGCATTATGCTGCTGCATCAGAATCAGCAGCGTTTCTGAAATACCGAGGTAGTGGTCCGCAGCCTTCTCTTCAATATCACTCTGCATCTCGGCGATCAGGCCACGGATCTGAACATGTTCGGTTCGCATGATCATGGTTGGCCCTCCGCTCATCCCGGTCCTCTCCTCAAAAGCAGGAAACAGAATCTCTTCCTCATTGCCAAGATGAGACTCCATAGACTCAGCAAAAGCTGAGAAATCCTGTTCAGCCTGCTGCCAGTTACCGGCTGCAACAGCAGCTTCAGCATCTGCAAACATGGCATCACACTGCCTGTGCTGTTTGGTGAAAGTGGTATGAATCAATGCCATCAAAATCTCCTCTGGTTTTCCAATTTGGCACAGCCTGACCGCCAGTTGCCTGTTTGCAAGACGGTGGTTTGCAGTGCCTGAATAGTGTATGGATTATGGTAAATAAGTAGTATTAAATATTTTTGCTGAACTAAATTCGAATTAACGCCAATAACGCCTGCTCAGGCATTGATCAGCATCAATTCAAACAGGCCATGGGTTGAAAGCGGCTTCTATTCATGAGCAGGGCGTTGTGCCCCGGTAACCTGAGCTTTCATCATATTGGATGCGACAGCATCACAATTTTTACTGCCTTTGCATTGCCTCTAAATAGCGCTGAGCCGAGGCATGCCCCTGATCAGCAGCCTTGCGATACCATTTGGCCGCCTCTTTATCATCCCGGGTCACACCCTTCCCCTTGTCATACATGACCCCTAAATAGTACTGAGCCGAGGCATGCCCCTGATCAGCAGCTTTTTTACACTCTAGCAGGGCACGCTCATACTGCATCTTAGACAAAAACTTACGGCACTCATCAGGCTCACCGGCCATTGCTGCCTGGCCATTTAAAAAGAGTGCAAAGAATATCAGTGCAGAGATAGCCCGGCCTTTCATGAAATCACCCATAAATATCTCCCTTTAGCGCGGCTAATTCTGGCCTGTACGGCTTAAAATGCTTTTGGCCGCAAGCCGTCATTCGAACAACAGTGATAGGTAGCTGTTTTTCTCTACTTCAGACCATCAGCAAATTGACCTGTTCAGGTCTCTGTGCTGCAAACATCAGGTCTGCAGGCTCTTACGGACTCTCTGTGAGCCCTTGAATGGTACCGGAGACTGGACTCGAACCAGCACGGATTGCTCCACCGCCCCCTCAAGGCGGCGTGTCTACCAATTTCACCACTCCGGCAGTTTTATACATCCGGCTCCGGGCTCCTGCCCTTCGCCTTCAATCGTTCCGCAAGAACGCGGTCTTGCTTCACTTACGGCTTCGCTATGCTCAGCCACCCCACATCGTGTGGGGGAGGGGTGTAACAACATAAAGCTGTAACATTCCGTTATCCCTGGCGGGGATTATATTTCCCACCCATGGATGGGTGGCTTTAGTGAGCATTTGGAAATCACAATTTTCAAATGCGCTCAAGGCTAAGGGCAGGATGCCCGAAGCCGTATCAACTATTCCGCAGTTGGCAGATCATCCTCACCCATGTCGCCCTTCAAGGTATTCGGGTCAAACTCAGCAGCAGGTTCTCCCGGTGCACCTTCAGTCTGAATGGGCTGGGTCATGCTGCGTTCGACAACTGAACCGGAGTCCTGCTGTGAAAAGAATGCCAGCGTCAGGCTGGTCATCATAAATGTAGCTGCCAGACCACCGGTCAATTTCCCCAGAAATGAGCCGGAGCCACGGCTACCAAACAGTGTCTGGGCTCCACCGCCACCAAAAGATACTCCCATGTCGGCTCCCTGGCCGCGCTGGATCAGTACGACGCCGACCAGCAACAGGGCAACGACGACATGGAATACAATCAACATAGTAGTCATTAAGACTCTCCTCAGCCTGCTGTTTCAGCAGCAGCTTCAACAATTTGCATAAAGGAGTCAGCCTTAAGGCTTGCTCCCCCGACCAGTGCGCCTTCAACGCCTTCACAGGCCATCAGCTCCTTGGCATTGCCCGGATTCACACTGCCGCCGTAAAGCACGCGACAATCCTTACCCAGACGTTTTAACTCTTCATGAACAAAGGCATGCGTCTCAACCACCATCTCCGGCGTTGCCGTCTTGCCCGTCCCGATCGCCCAAACCGGCTCATAAGCAACCGTCAGAGGCTTGTCTTTCGGCGCACCCTTCAATATTGCCAACTGCTCAGCCAGCACGTGATTGGTAATGCCCTTTTCACGCTGCTCCAGCGTTTCACCAATGCAGAGGATCGGCTCAAGTCCATGCAGCCAGGCTGCATTAAGCTTGCTGCGAATCTGTGCATTTGACTCACCAATAATACTGCGCCGCTCAGAGTGACCCAGAATCACATAATGACAGTTGGCATCACGCAACATACGGGGACAGATAGAGCCGGTAAAAGCACCTTTCTCCTCGTAATAAACGTTCTGGGCTCCCAGAGTCACACCCTTATCAGCCAATGGCCTGTTCATCGGATGAAGAAGTGTAAACGGTGGCATCAGTGCAAGTTCAACATGCTCAGGTGCCGGATTCTCCCGTAGCTCTGCAATAAACTCTTCTGCTTCGGAAAGCAGACCGTTCATCTTCCAGTTTCCTGCAATCAGACAGCGTTTTGAACCACTCATACCATCCTCCGCCCAGTATTAAAAAGTACTAAAATGGGGCGCGAAGTGTAGGAAAAATAGCCCTCATAGCAAGGAAAACTCGCTATCCGATCTGTCGAAGTTATGGTTCGCCCATGCCAGAGAAGCAAAAACAGATTGCCAAAAAGGCATTAGGTCAGCATTTCCTTAAAGATAGACGTGCCATCAACCTTATAGCCGGAGCCATTCCGGAAGGTAGCTCCGCCATTGAGATCGGTCCCGGACCCGGTGCCATTACCGAGTCCCTGCTTGATCGGGTCGGCTCTCTGACCGTCATTGAAAAAGATGATCGCTTTGCCGCACACTGGTCAGAGATTGCCCAGGCCAGAGGCCATCTCAGCGTTGTGCATGGTGATGTTTTGAAAGTTCTGAACGACACAGTGGCCAGCGTGAAGCCGGAATGGATTGTCGGAAATCTCCCCTACAACATCAGTGGCCCGCTGACAGCACAGCTTGCCGGCTATCCACTATCCGGTGGCATGGTATTGATGTACCAACGTGAAGTGGGTGACCGGATTATGTCCGGCCCGGGCAGCAAGGTTTATGGTGGACTGAGTGTTCTGGCCCGGCATCACTACCGTGTGAAGCGGCTACTCCTGCTTCCGCCCGGCGCATTTTCACCGCCACCGAAAGTGCACTCCGTCGTGCTTCTTTTTACGCCACACGGGGAAACACCCGCCTGTGAATATAGCGCACTGCAAAAGATCGTCCGAAAAGGCTTCATGCATCGCCGGAAAACCATTGCCAACAATATGAAAGGGGTGCTAAGCGCTGAACAGCTGGGCGCTATCGGCATTGACCCCGGCAAACGCCCGGAACAACTCGACTACGGTAGCTGGGTAGCCATGGCACTTGCTGCCAACGCTGTTTGACACGCCGGGCTCCATTGTGTCGGATAAAATAGAATATAAAGCATCCTCAAAGCGCAAATGGACGGTTGCCGGGGGAGTGTTTGTGCTGCTGGTTGCAGCAGGTGCGCTTTGGTGGCACTTCACCTATACCACAAGCTGGAAAGAAGAAGTGCTGCTGCATGATGGCCGAAAAGTCATCGTTGAACGATCATATAAGCGCGATCCATTCGCCAGCCGGGAAATTGGGCAATCCGCACCGTGCATTGAAGATACTCTCCGCTTTATAATTCCAGATACAGATCAAGAGGTTGAATGGAAAAATGATTGGGGAGCCCAACTACAATCTAATTTAACACTGTTGATGTTGGATTTTCAGAACAAAACGCCGTTCATTGCTACGTATCCGGGCTACTGTCCCGGCTACAACAGGTGGGGTCGCCCAAATCCACCATACGTGTTTTTTAAATATGATGGTAAGGCATGGCAACGTGTGAAACTGGAAGACTTTCCTCAGGCGTTTAAAAAGGCCAATGTCATAATCAGGGGGTATGTGAAGGGTATGCGCAAGCTGGCGCTTTATTCGGTGGATGACGTAAAGGCCAAGAACAGACATCATAAAGACAAGATGCCTGAACTTTATGAATTTGTTCGTAAG
>WSZY01000198.1 GCA_013139875.1 Mariprofundaceae bacterium
GTACCAACAAAAGGTCATAAGACCCGTAGTAAAAACAAGGCGTCGAACCGTGATATTATTCGCCGCCGTAACCAGAAGTGAGGTAGATCATGGCACGTTGATTAAAGAAAGGGCCATACATTGAGGCTTCTCTGGAGAAAAAAGTCCAGGCGTCTCAGGAAGGCAAGAAAGGGGTGATCAAAACCTGGTCACGCCGCTCCACGATTTCACCCGATTTTGTGGGCCTGAATTTTGCTGTGCATAACGGAAACAAATTTGTTCCCGTGCACGTGTCTGAGAATATGGTTGGCCACAAGCTGGGCGAATTTTCACCAACCCGTACCTTCTATGGTCACGGTGCTGATAAAAAGGCCAGGAAGAGGTAAGAGCAATGTCTGAAGAAGTACGCGCTCTACATAAAGACGCACAGATCAGCGCCCATAAGGCTCGTTTGATGGCTGATGCCATTCGCGGGTTGGGTGTGGACCGTGCTCTGGCAGTGCTTGCGCTGTCACCAAAGAAATCAGCCGGTCTGTTCCAGAAAGTTCTGAAATCTGCTGTTGCAAATGCTGAGCAGAACAACGGACTTGATGTCGACAACCTTGTTGTTTCGACTGTTACAGTTGACGAAGGTGCAACTCTGAAGCGCTATCGTCCGAAAGGTATGGGACGTATGCGTCAACGCTATCGCCGTCGTAGTCACATTACAGTGTCTGTGGCTGAGCGCAGTTAAAGGAGTTCTTAGATGGGTCAAAAGGTTAATCCAATTGGTTTCCGCGTCGGCATTACCCGCGGTTGGGAATCAGTATGGTACGCAGAGAAGAATTTCGGCGCACAGCTTCGCGATGATATTCGCATGCGTCGTTACGTTAAGGATCGCATGAAGCATGCCGGCATCTCCCGTATTATTATTGAGCGTCCGGCCGACAAGGTGAAGATCACTGTTCACACTGCGCGTCCGGGTGTTGTGATCGGTAAGAAAGGTTCTGAAATCGAAGCATTGCGTCAGGATTTGAAAAAGAAGTTTGATCAGGATGTACAGGTCTACATTGTAGAGATTCGTCGTCCTGAAGCGGAAGCACAGCTGGTGGCTGAGAACATTGCTTTCCAGCTTGAGCGTCGTATTGCATTCCGTCGTGCTATGAAGCGTGCAATGCAGGGCGCACTGCGTATGGGTGCGAAGGGTATTAAGGTTCAATGCTCCGGCCGCCTTGGTGGTGCTGATATCGCACGTATTGAAGGTTATCGTGAAGGCCGTGTTCCACTGCATACCATGCGTGCGGATATTGATTACGGCTTCACAGAAGCGAAGACCACATATGGAATTATTGGCGTGAAAGTCTGGGTGTTTAACGGCGAGAAGCTGGGCAATACCGACGAGACTGAAGCGTAAAGAGGCTTGTAGATTATGTTACAACCTAAGAAAATCAAATGGCGTAAACACCATAAAGAACTGCAGCGCATTCGCGGTATCAGTGAGCGCGGTGCCAGCCTTAACTTTGGTGGATTTGGCCTGAAGGCGATGGAGCCCGGTCGTATTACCGCTCGCCAGATTGAAGCGGCACGTATCACCATGACCCGTCACATTAAGCGTCAGGGTCGTGTCTGGATCCGTATGTTCCCGGATCTTCCCGTATCCAAGAAACCTGCAGAGGTTCGTATGGGTAAGGGTAAGGGTTCACCGGAATACTGGGTGGCTGCTGTAAAAGCCGGACGTGTTCTGTATGAGATGGATGGTGTTGATGAAGAGTTGGCACGCGAGGCACTGACCCGTGCTGCTGCCAAGCTTCCGATTCGTACTAAGATTGTAGTTCGTGGAGTTGGACGATGAAGGCAAAAGAGTTGCGTGATCTTTCTGACGCTGATCTGAAAGAGCGTGTAAATGAGCTGGCTGCGGAAGGCATGAAATTGCGCTTTCAGAAGTCTACGATGCAGTTAACCAATACGGCACGTGTCGGCCAGGTGCGCCGTGAAATCGCCAGTATCAAGACAATTTTGACTGAGCGCGGTTAAGGGGTTAGATGATGTCCGAAGCAAATAGCAATAAACGTCGTCTTGAAGGCGTAGTGGTAAGCAACAAAGGTGAAAAGACCGTTGTTGTACAGGTGGAGCGTAAGTTTCTGCACCCCCGCTATCGCAAGACTATTCGTTCACATAAGAAATATATGGCACATGACGCTGAAAACACCTGTGAAATCGGCGATACTGTTCGTATTGTGGAGTCAACACCTATTTCACGCAGAAAGCGTTGGCTGATGGAAGCGGTTGTAACCCGTGCTGAGCAGTTGTAAGCGAGGTTAACGATGATTCAGAATGAAACAGTATTAGAAGTTGCTGACAATTCCGGTGCACGCAAAGTTGCCTGCATCAAGGTGCTGGGCGGCTCCAAGCGCCGCTATGCCCGTGTTGGTGATGTGATTGTGGTTGCAGTAAAAGATGCAGCACCGGGCGGCAAAGTGAAGAAGGGCGAAGTGCAGCAGGCAGTTGTAGTTCGTACCGCCAAAGAGTTCCGTCGTGCTGATGGCAGCTCTATCCGCTTTGATGAGAACGCTGCTGTTCTACTGGCAAAAAACGGTGAGCCTATTGGCACCCGTATTTTTGGCCCTGTAACGCGTGAATTGCGTAACAGGGGTTACATGAAAATTATTTCTCTGGCTCCAGAAGTACTCTGAGTCAGGGATGGTGAGGCAAAAGATGGCGACAAATATCAAGTCCCGAATCCGCCGCGATGATGAGGTGGTTGTGATCACTGGCCGTGATAAGGGTGCACGCGGAAAAGTAGTCCGTGTTCTCTCTCAGGATGGCCGCGTGCTGGTTAACAAGGTTAATATGATCAAGCGCCATACGCGTCAGACGCAAAACAGCTCCGGCGGTATTATTGAGAAAGAGGCGCCGATTGCGATCTCTAATGTACAGTACTACTGCTCAAACTGTGATACAGGTGTCCGTCTTGGCACAAAACAACTTGAAGATGGACGCAAGGTTCGCACCTGCCGCAAATGCGGCGAAGTGCTTGACCGTTAGGAGTTCTTAGATGGCACGTTTGAAAGAAGATTATAATGCACGCGTTGCACCTGCTCTTCGCAAAGAGCTTGGTTATGCCAATCCGATGCAGGTTCCATCGATCAGCAAGATCGTGATCAACATGGGTGTTGGTGAAGCGTCACAGAACCGCAAAGAGATTGAAGGTGCGCTGACAGACATGACAGCGATTGCTGGGCAGAAGCCTGTAGTGACAAAAGCCCGCAAGTCCATTGCGAACTTCAAGCTTCGTGACGGTATGGTTGTTGGTTGCCGTGTAACACTTCGTGGTGAGCGTATGTGGGAGTTCATGGATCGTCTGGTGAATGTTGCACTGCCACGCATTCGGG
>WSZY01000030.1 GCA_013139875.1 Mariprofundaceae bacterium
CTGTACCCTGCTGACGGGTATCACGCTGACGGGTATCACGCTGACGGGTATCACGCTGACGGGTATCACGTTGAGGGGTATCACGCTGAGGGGTATCACGCTGAGGGGTATCACGCTGAGGGGTATCACGCTGAGGGCTACGGGGGGCACTCTTTGCTTCCATCTTTTTCTTCTCTACTGCCTGTGATGCACGTTGAGCAGGAGTCATAGCCTTGGCTGCTGTCTCGGAAACCTCTTTTTTTCCTACCGGGCTGACCGCTGCTTCTTTAGCCGGAGCTGCCGGAGCCTCCGCAGCCGTTTCAACCGGAGCCTTGGCCGGCTGGGAAGCAGACGCACGGCGGCGACGCACAGCCACCTGAACGGTACGGCCTCTTCCCTCCACGCTGCTGCCGGGCCTCGACTGCCCGGCAATCATAGGACGGTTCAGCGTAAGGGTTTTTCAACCCGCTGGAGTAGTACCCTTAGCAGATGCTTTCAGTGATGCTTTGACCTTCGCAGTATCTTCTTCATTCAGAAGACTGGTTGGGCCAGAAACTGCCACGCCACAATCCACCGCAGCGCGTTGCAGATCTGCAACACCAACACTCAGTTCCGTTGCCAATTCGAGGATGCGTTTATTCGCCATGTCGTACCTTTACCCTGATTCCTTTACTCTCACATACCACTCACAAAACATCTGCAGCTTTGTCGATACATTCGCCGTATCCAGTGCCGCCACCGATATTTTATCCCTGCTAAAAGCTTCGGCAAGGAATGAACTGGAAAACCCGTGCAATAACGTGGTCTTCTCTCCTGCTCCCTGCCTTTTACCTACACCATCTTCAACCTGCTGCACCAATGCGTCACCGGCATCGCTGGCCAATATCACCAGCAGGGGGCCACTCTTCCACATTTGGTGCATCACCGCATCTCTTCCCAGCACTGCAACTGCACCGAATTGTGAAAAAAGACGCATCAACTGCCGCCGTAATCCTTCACCTATCCGCTGCATCAGACTCAAGCTCTGTGGAAGCTGCACATTGAACCTGTTACGCAGTGCTCCCAGCCTTCTGTCTGTCAGCCCTTCGAGACAAGCCTGCTGCATGCAGAGATATGTCCCGCGACCGGGTGCCTTCTGAAGAATATCCGGCCATATCTGACCTTCATCATCAACAACCAGGCGCAGCATCAGGCTCTTCTCTCCGCTATCCCGACAGATCAGGCATTGACGCTGTTTCAGTTTCCGACCCGGGCTGGAAGCTTTACTCAAACCAGCCGCTGGCCTCTCTTGCCGCCAGAATCAGAGCTTCCGCCTGCTCCCGGCTCAATCCTTCAACATCTTCAATCTCATCAACAGCCGCATCTGCCAAAGCGGCTACCGTTGCCATCTTGCGTGCTGCAAGCTGCTCGGCCACCTCGCGGGTCATACCTTCCAGATCAAGCAGGGAAGGCGCAGTTTCACCCTCTTCACTTTCACCGGCCTTCATCGCCTTATCAAGCAGTGCATTGCGGGCACGCTTCTGTATCTCCGTGGCAAGATCAGCATCAAGTCCTTCGATGGATGCAATATCTTCAACGGCACAGTAGGCAAGATCATCAAGCGTAATAAAGCCTTGAGAGATAAGCAGTGATGCAAAGTCCTCATCAACATCAAGGCCTGCCTGGAAATCGGCTTTGGCTGTCTCAACCTCTACGGTTCGTTTCTGCTGCTCTTCACCGGTGGACATAATCTCAACATTCCAGCCGGAAAGCTCGGATGCCAGACGGACGTTCTGGCCACGGCGGCCAATAGCAATCGCCAGATTATCCTCAGCACAGGCTACTTCAATGGTGTTTTTCTCTTCGTCCACCATCACGCGATCAATCTCTGCCGGTGCCAGAGCATTGACGACGAATGCAGCCGGATCATCGGTCCACTCGATAATATCAATCTTCTCACCATGAAGTTCATTCACCACGGCCTGTACACGTGCACCACGCATACCTACACATGCGCCGACCGGATCAATACTTGGATCAGTGGAAATAACAGCAATCTTACTGCGGGAGCCCGGATCACGCGCAATCGCCTGAATTGCGATCAGGCCATCCTGAATCTCAGGAACCTCCTGCTCGAAAAGCTTCTGCACCATGCCCGCATCAGAACGGGAGATAAAAACCAGGGGACCTTTGGGCTGATTGCGTACTTCCCGCAGGTAGGCACGTACCCGGTCACCCTGACGGTATGATTCGCGTGGCAGCAGGTCTTCACGATACATCACTGCCTCACCGTGTCCGAGATCCACATAGACATTGCCGCGCTCAACACGCTTCACAATACCGGTAATCATCTCACCCACACGAGGTTCATACTCTTCGACTACACGATCACGCTCTGCTTCACGAATCTTCTGATTGATTACCTGTTTGGCGGTCTGGGCAGCAATTCGACCAAGCTCGATCGGTGGCAACGATTCACGGAACTCCGTACCGATTTCGGCATCAGCATCCAGCTCTTTGCCCTGCTCAAGGGTCAGATCGTTCTCTTCTTCCTCAACCTCTTCAACAACAGTACGAACATGGTTCAGGCTGATTACGCCGGTTTCACGATCAATAATCGCCTCAACCGTCTTATTACCATATGTACGACGCGCAGCGGTTTTGAGCGCCTGCTCCATCGCTTCGAGAACCAACTCACGTTCAACTGATTTTTCACGAGCCACTGCATCGGCTACCTGTAACATTTCAACATTCATTGTCTGTTATCCTCTACGTTCAGTTTCCACTCGCAAAAGAGCATCCTGTCTTTTGCTTTTGACGCAGCAGGAAAAAACACAATTTTCCTGCTGCTCTCGAATCCTCTCGGATTCGCCCGCCATCCGTGGCGGGTGAGTCAACTTCAATATAAAACTTACTTTTTACCCCGGGAGACCCTTTTCCAGTCTACCGAACGTACAACTTTTTTTACTTCGCTCAGCGCAAAATAGCGCGAGTCACTCCCCCGCTCCTGAATCCTGAAGCCATTCTCTTCCGACCCGAGGTTATCACCCTCAATCGCCCCACCATGTTCAGACCCCTCTTCAAAAGTGACCCTGATCCATTCGCCCTCATAACGATCAAAGTCGGCTGCTGTTTCCAACGGCCACTCCAGCCCCGGCGAAGAGAGTTCAAGGCGAAACTTGCCCTGAATCAGATCCTCCACATCCAGCTGCAGCGCCAGTCCACGACTAACGCGGGCCAGCGTATCTGAATCAATACCGCCCTTGCGATCAACAAGCACCTGAACCAGCTGATTCCTGCCCGATCCACCGATACGGACACGCAGCACATCCACACCCAGTTCATCAGCGATAGGAGTGAGCAGTTCAAGAACTTTTGATTCCAGACTCACAATCACTCTCCTCACTTCACCAATAATCACAACGCCTAAAAACCAAAAAAAGCGGGCCACGGCCCACTTTCAACGTTGCGAATCATAGATACAGGCCCGGAGAATGCAAGCCCGCATTCATACTCTCCTGATACTTGACAGGTTGTTTCCTACTTCTCTTTTTCTCCATCCCCGGAAGCATTCTCTCTGACCGGTTCAGCAAGATGAGAAAAGAGCAGATGTTTGGCCCAGAAAAGCAGTCCGAAAAACAGTATCCCGATCAACAGGCCGATCAATGGGTTGTCTTTCAACAGGGAAATAAAATCAATGATATTCATAAGCCGGCATATTAACAGCAGTTGAAGAAAATCTACAAAAAAATTCAACTTCCATGTTTATCTCATGCCAAAACAGCCTGATCAGGCTAGTTTTGCCAATTGATCAACTTCAAGCCGGGAGCCATAACTACCATGGGTAAGAGAGTGGACAGG
>WSZY01000026.1 GCA_013139875.1 Mariprofundaceae bacterium
AGACGGAAAGGAAGTAAAAGTTGACAAGGCTATAGCCGGATGCATTTTGGCTGACAGAGAGAAACAGGGTGCAGTGCATTACTTCAACAGCGATAAAGAGTGTGATGACTTCGTGAAGAACCCGGACAGTGATTCATTCATAAAATGATAATACTGTTAATGTCCACTTGTGGCCGTAAGCAGTTGTTCGGAACCAGAGCGGGCCATAAACAGCCGCCCGAAAAAGAGTACCTTCACAAACCTGAAAACAGTTTAAAATAAATAAAAAAGCACCCTGCTTTCGCAGGGGGCTTTGGTACGGTCATCGTTCCATGCCGAAGATGTGTTCAAGGCATTGAAACTGCGCAAAGAGAGCTGAAAAAAATCTGTAAAAGGGCTCTGACCCCTTTTCCTGCTGGCCCCTTTTCCTGTTCTTAATTAATTCGGGTCTAAATGAAGACAATGCAAACAACCCGCTTCTTCATCGTTTCCAGTGGGCAACAAGAGCGTTCTTACAATCATCCGCCCATTCACACGTGTCACATGTTTCCTGACAAGAGTCTCTAAAATCTGTTCGAAAACAGGGAGTATGACCATCACAACGCTGAATACGGCGAATAAGCTTTGTCATTGTCGTATCCTTTGCAATGAAAATGCCACAATTAATAGCGCGGATACTTAACTCAATAGGAATATTCATACAACATTTCTCTGCAACAGTTATAGACTAACAATGTTGTTGTTTCCAATGATGACTACTAGCTTCTAAATGTCTGCTTTTGGCCGAAAGTGAACGTTCAGGCCAAATGATTCTGAATTTTATCATGAAATCTTTTTGCCATTTGTTTAAACACAGCCTTCTTCGGATGAATTTCATCATTCCAATTGGTTTTCACTTTTGCTAAGTCTCTGAGATCAATGTATTCAACTTTATCGTACTTATCAGTCAGGGCTTTGAGTTTTGTATTAAAGTCTCCAATGATGGTTTCCATTATCACCGCGCCATCAGTTTCAAGGTTGGTAATGCCCATTTTTTTCATCTTTTTGCCTAAGTGGCTTCCATTGGCTCTGGGAAATGGGACAGCATATCCATGGACTAATACGTTCACATCTTCATGTTTTTGTTGGACCAACTGAAAAACTAAATCATAGGTGGCAATTAATTGAGCCATTTTCTTTTTGAAAGTGACATTGAGAAAGGGGCTTTGAGCGGAATCGAGATATTCATCGAAATGATTCGCCATCATATCATTCCCGCCACCGCTCAAAATAAGGAACCTATGCTTAATCATCCCATTACCAGCCCATGACCTAAGTTCTATCAAATAGTCTCTTCTCTGAAGAAACCGAACCATATCGTCGCCAGGCCAGGCTAATAGTTCCTTGTGATACCTCCGATCCATCTTCTTCAAATAGTAAGGAATACCACGTAGCAATGGATGATTAAACCAAGAGTCTCCCTCAGCAATTATAAGAGTGTCTGGCATAATGCTCCCCCTTTAATAGTTTTTTATTTATTAACTAAGTCTCCCTTGCTCATCGGGACGATTATTCATTTCGGGGACACAATACTTCATTGATTCATGATCAACTTCCCCTGCTAATAAGCGTAGTTCTATAAAATAGATTGCGCAAATGCGTATAGGCAGAGAGGGGCAAGAAAAAAAAGCCCCCTGCTTATGCAGAGGGCCTTGAGATGGTGGCGCTTCAGGGACTCGAACCCCGGACACCCGGATTATGATTCCGGTGCTCTAACCAGCTGAGCTAAAGCGCCATGTTGAATGCTGTAGTGACCCAACGGAGCGCGCATTGTAAGCAGGCATGGTCATTCGTCAATCCCAAAACGGCGCCCTTGCCGTTGCATTTGTTTACCTGCATGCCATCATCGCGATCTACTTTTGCGGGAGAGGTTTGTGAGCAGTTCAGAGACAACCGAAGATAGCAGTAAACCTATGAGAATTCTGTCCGGGATGCGCCCTACGGGAAAGCTGCATCTGGGCCATCTGAAAGGCGTGCTGGAGAACTGGCTTCAGCTTCAGCATGACCACCACTGTTTTTTCTTCGCAGCCGACTGGCACGCCCTGACCACCGACTATGTCTATCCCGAGATCGTCAAGCAGACCATCTGGGATATGCTGATCGACTGGCTGGCTGTCGGCATTGATCCGGAGAAGGCCGTGGTCTTCATCCAGTCAGAAGTTCCCGAACATGCCGAACTGCATCTGCTCTTCTCGTTTATGACACCACTCTCATGGCTGGAGCGTGTGCCGACCTACAAGGATCAGATTGAACAGTTGAAAGAGAAAGATCTCGGCACCTACGGGTTTCTTGGATACCCGCTGCTGCAGGCAGCCGATATTCTTATCTACCGTGCCGATGCCGTGCCGGTGGGTGACGATCAGGTGCCGCATGTGGAGCTGACCCGTGAGGTGGCCCGCCGCTTCAACCACCTCTACCGTCAGGGAATCCCCCCCCTCTTTCCGGAACCGAAATCGCTGTTGATGCCTGCATCGAAACTGCCCGGTCTGGACGGGCGCAAGATGAGCAAGTCCTACAACAATACCATCGAGATTTCCGAGGAGTGGAAAGTCACCGAGAAGAAGGTGAAGACCATGCCGACCGATCCGGCCCGTGTTCGTCGTGATGATCCCGGCACACCGGAGAAGTGTCCGGTATGGGATTTCCACAAAATCTATTCTGACGAAGAAGAGCGTGCCGAGGTACAGCAGGGCTGCACCACAGCAGCCATCGGCTGTCTCGACTGCAAGAAGATCCTTCTGAACCACCTGGAAGAGGAGCTGCAGCCGATTCGTGAGCGCCGCATTGAGATCGTCAAACATATGGATGATGTGCATGACATTGTCCGCCACGGCAATGAGAAGGCACGCCATGAAGCATCGCGCACCATGGAGAAGGTACGCAAGTCCCTGAAGATGGGTTACCGCGTCTGATGCAGCCGATGGCAGAAGAGGAGCCCCTTGAGCAGGCCGTCGACTCTGCTCCGATTGCAGAACCTGCTACAGAACCGGCTGCCGATGGCTCAATTGAGTCCAAAGCCACAGCTGAACTGAAGACCGCCCTCCCCGACCTGCCACCTGTACAGATCGATGCCTTTGAGGGGCCGCTTGATATTCTGCTGCACCTGATCCGCAGCCAGAAGATGGAGATCTTCGACATTCCGATGGCCACCATCACGGCCCAGTACTTTGAGATCATCAAAAACGATCAACTGCAGGATCTGGATACCGCCGGTGACTACCTGGTGATGGCAAGCACGCTGATGCAGCTGAAGAGCCGAATGCTGTTGCCGCGCCCTGAGATAGATGATGAGGGCAATCCAATCGATCCGCGTGAAGAGCTTGTTGCCCAGCTGATTGCCTATGAGCAGTACCGCCTGCTGGCCGAAGAGCTTGATGCCCGCCCGCGCCGTGGCCGTGACCTGTTCCTGCGCAGCATCTTCCCTGAATCAAAGCTGGTGGAGCGTCCACTGGCCGAACCCGACCTCGATGCCCTGCTGCTGGCATTCAGAAATGTCCTGAAACGCGTCGGCGGGGAAGTTCGCCACCAGGTTTTCATGGATACGATGAGTGTCCGCGAGCAGATGCAGGTGGTGATGAAAGGAATTCGTAGAGGCAGTGTCCAGCTTGATGAACTGCTGCGCGGTCAGCCCGGTCGTGAAGCACTGGTCACAACCGTGCTGGCGATTCTGGAGCTGTGGCGCCAGCAACTGATCACTGTCATTCAGAGTGAGTGTTACGAATCCGTCACCCTGCTGGCAAAAGAAGAAATTTCGGAGAAAGAGATTTCAGAGAAAGAGATTTTAGAGGGGGATCTGCCGGAATGAGTCTGATTAACCGGGTGGAAGCCCTGCTTCTCGCCAGCGACGAGCCACTGACCCTGCAGAAACTTCGCACCCTGCTGGAAGAGACCCCGTCATC
>WSZY01000033.1 GCA_013139875.1 Mariprofundaceae bacterium
CTGGTTCCAGTCA
The DNA here is from genome assembly GCA_013139875.1 of Mariprofundaceae bacterium. GTDB lineage: Bacteria > Pseudomonadota > Zetaproteobacteria > Mariprofundales > Mariprofundaceae > WSZY01. The sequence goes on from WSZY01000033.1 coordinate 14, forward strand.
TCCCTGCTTGAGAGTGTCGGAACCCGTGGTGTGGCTCCCTTCAAAGATGTGCTCACACACGGCTTTGTGGTGGATAAAAATGGTAACAAGATGTCCAAATCCAAGGGCAATGTCATCGCGCCACAGAAAATTATCCAGCAAATGGGTGCTGATATCCTGCGCCTCTGGGTTGCATCATCGGATTACTCGGCCGACATCCGCATCTCTGATGAGATTGTAAAACAGCTGGCTGAGTCCTACCGCCGCATCCGCAATACCATCCGCTTCATGCTCGGCAATCTGGATGGCTTTGATCCTGAACGTGATGGGGTTGAACTTGAAAAACGCCAGCCGCTGGACCAGTGGGCATCACATCGGCTCTCCCAGCTTGAGCATAGTGTTCATGATGCCTTTGAGACCTATCAGTTCCACCGTATTCATCAGGAGATTCACAACTTCTGCTCGGTTGAACTGGGTGGCTTCTATCTTGATGTGATCAAGGATCGTCTCTACTGCGATGGCGCAGACTCTGCCCGTCGCGCATCCACCCGGGCAACACTCTATGATCTGTCTAACACCCTGATCCGCCTGATCGCACCGATTCTTCCGTTTACGGCTGAAGAGGCGTGGGAATTCCTGCCCGGCTCTGCAGGGCAGAGCATCCACCTGCAAACCTTCCAGCCGGTCGCCGATATTGCAGTGGATGAGAGTGGCTGGGATCAGTTCTTCTCTCTCAGGGAACAGGTCAACACCGCACTTGATCAGGCCAAAAAGGATAAAGTGGTCGGCTCATCTCTTGCTGCAGTGGTTACTGTACCCGGTCTGGACGGTTCGTTTGCCGGGAAACTGGGTGAAAGCTATGAACAGCTCTTTATTGTCGCCAGAATTGAAGCCGGAGAGAGCATAAATGTTGCAGCCTCGGATGGCGTGAAATGCCCGCGTTGCTGGAATGTGGCCGACCCCGCCGACCCGACCCATGAGATACACAGCGAGCTCTGCTCACGCTGCCTTGAGGTTGTGATCACTTCATGAACCAGCGTGTTCAGCTGCAGATCGCGCTGTTTGCACTACTGCTGATAGCGGATCAGCTGAGCAAATGGTGGATCGAACAGCAGCTGCCATTTTTCAGCTATACCATCATTGAGGGCTACTTCAATCTGATTAAGACGCACAATTTCGGCGTTGCCTTCTCCATGTTTGCAGATTGGAACTCAGCATGGCGCACCAACACACTGCTCGGTGTAACCATCGGCATTGCCCTGGTGGTAGGCATCTGGTGGTGGCGGGAACGCAACAGACGCGGACTGGAACCGTGGCTGCTTATCCTGATTCTGACCGGTGCGGTCGGAAACATATGGGACCGCATGCAGTTTGGTTATGTGGTTGATTTTATCGACTGGTATATGCGAATTGGTGGCAAGGAATACCACTGGCCTGCATTTAATATCGCTGATGCCTGTATCAGTGTCGCTGTTGTTCTGCTACTTATCACCAGCTTCAAAAAAGGCTAGCCAAAGGAGATTCCGGCTCTGGTATAATTCAGGGTACCCCGGCCTCCTCTCTGTCCGGATTTCTGTCTATCCGGATTTCTAACACAATATCTGAAACGCCTTCAGCGGGTCAGGCAGAACAGCACCGGCAGCCTCCGATTCATGGGCCTGGCTTAGTAGGCTTCTCCTACCCGGGCATTACGTATGCCGGTTTTTTTTGAAAGAACTGCAAGCGCTTGCCGTGCCTCCTGCTCACTGGCAAAACCGCCAACATAGATGCGATGCCAGATATAACCCTTACGTGATCCGATGAAAACAACAGAATCGGCTTTCACACCCTGTCGTGCGAGGCGTTTGAGCATTGCTTCAGCATCTTTTTCCAGTCGAAATGTAGCCAGACTGACATACCAGTCTCCCTGACCGGTTAGCTTGCTCTCACCTGTTGCAGTGCCCTGCTCAATGGCCGGCTGTTTCGCGGTGGTATCCATTTCAACATTCTTGGAAGCCAGCTTTACCCAGATGGTTATAAACAGGGCTGCCACAACAAGGCATATCACCAGCAATACCCCTCTGGATAGTCCCTGCCTGCCTGTTACCTGCCCGTTATCCGTCTGTTGATCTGTCATGCTATAACCCCTGTTCCCGGATTGTTTCCCGTCAGCCCGAAATGAACCAATAACCATAAATAGCCAGCAGGCATTGTGGCCTAAAGCTCAATGAATGCCAATTGGTGAATGGCCGTTTCCGGCCGGAAGGGTCATGCAGAGCGTGTCAGCGTTTTTTCGGACGCAGGCGTATGCTGAACATCAACCTGGCCACATCTTCAAAATGTTTGGCATAGTGAAGTGTTAATCCCTCAGCCACCGACTCCGGCAACTCTTTCACATCCACCTCATTGCCTCTGGGCAGGATCACTTCATGGACACCAAGCCGCTTGGCCGCAAGCAGCTTTTCACGCACACCGCCAATGGCCAGCACTTCACCGGTCAATGTCATTTCACCGGTCATGGCAATCGCAGCAGGCGCTTTTCCAAGTGCCAGTGAGAGGAGTGCCGTGGCCATGGTAATGCCTGCAGACGGGCCATCCTTGGGCACGGCTCCCTCAGGCACATGCATGTGGATAAATGCCTTGTCATAAAAATCTTCAGGTGCGCCAAAACGGGCCAGATTAGCGATGAGGTAGGAGTAAGCGATCTCAGCAGACTCCTGCATCACCTTGCCAAGCTGGCCGGTCAGCTTCATGCCCCTGCGATCACGGTGAGCAATGGCCACCTCCAGCGTTAGTGTAACACCACCCAGCCGGGTCCAGGCCAGCCCGGTAGCAAGTCCTATGCCCTGGCGCAGCGGCTCTTTGGCAAACCTCGGCTTGCCGATATAGTCGCTCAGGTCACGGGCTCCGATGGTCAGGCCCGGTAGGGTCTCTTTGTTCTCCAGTTTGTAAGCGGATTTGCGCAGAATTTTTTTCAGCAGTTGCTCCACACCACGTACACCCGGCTCCCTGGCATAATCCTCAACAATGCGGGCAATGGCGCTCCTGCTGATCTTCACATCTCTGCTGGTCAGGCCGTGCGCTTTCATCTGCCTTGGCAGCAGATGCTTTCTGGCAATCTCCATCTTTTCCGATGCGATATAACCGGGCAGGCGAATGATCTCCGCCCGATCCATCAGCGGTGCCGGCACCGTATCCAGTTGATTGGCCGTCAGCAGAAAGAGCACACGGGAGAGATCAAAGCGGACGTCAAGATAGTGGTCCATAAAGTCGCTGTTCTGCTCGGGGTCGAGCACTTCAAGCAGAGCACTGGATGGATCACCGCGGAAGTCGTTTCCGATCTTGTCCACCTCATCGATCATGATCACCGGATTGGCCGCCTTTACCTGTTTGAGTGCCTGAACAATCTTACCGGGCATGGCTCCAATGTAAGTTCTACGATGTCCCTTGATCTCCGCCTCATCACGCATGCCGCCGACAGAGAAGCGGAAAAATGGCCTGTTAACCGCCTCGGCAATGGCCTTACCCAGTGATGTTTTGCCCACTCCCGGCGGGCCGACAAAGAGAATAATGGAGCCCCCCACCTCTTTTTTACGGGCGCCCACAGCAATAAATTCGAGCATCCGCTCTTTGATGTCATCCAGTCCGGCATGGTGTTTATTCAGCGCTCTGGAAGCAGCCTTCAG
>WSZY01000134.1 GCA_013139875.1 Mariprofundaceae bacterium
GAAATCGAAGCGCTCTCACTGCAGCGGGATTCACTCGGAGATGAATTTGTAGAAGCCGTTGCGACTATTCTCGAGCTACAGGGGAGACTGGTTGTTGTCGGCATGGGCAAGTCCGGAATTATTGCCAGAAAGATCGCCGCCACCTTTGCCTCTACCGGAACACCCGCTTTTTTCGTCCATGCGGCAGAAGCCCAGCATGGAGATCTGGGCATGATTACCCGGCATGATGCTGTTCTGGCGCTCTCCCACAGTGGTGAGACGGATGAAGTCTGCGGACTGTTGCCTACCATCAAGCGTTTGGGAGCAACCCTGATCGCGATCACCGGTAAGCCGGATTCTACTCTGGGCCACTATGCGGATATTGTCCTTGAGGTTCCTGTTACGCAGGAAGCCTGCCCGATGAATCTTGCCCCAACGGCTTCAACAACGGCAGCACTTGCACTGGGTGATGCCCTGGCTGTCGTTGTTCTGAAACAGCGTGGTTTCAGGGAGGAGGATTTTGCCCGGGTACACCCGGCCGGAAGTCTGGGCCGTAAACTGATGCGGGTGGCTGATGTGATGCATACCGGGGATGAACTTCCTCTGGTTCCCGTGGCTGCTTCACTGCGTGATGCGATAGTCTCCATGAGCAGGCACAGGTTTGGTATCACCGGTATTTGTGAGGATGAACGGCTTATCGGATGCCTCTCGGATGGTGATCTGAGAAGGGGGATGGAGTCGGGCCATGTTGATCTGGAGGTGAATGTCAGACTGCTGATGCATCCATCGCCACGCACCATTGAGGCGGATCACCTGGCCAGTGAAGCGGTGCGCGTGATGGAGGAATATAAGGTGACAGTGCTCTTTATTACGGACGACTCTTCCGTACCGACGGGGGTGGTTCACATGCATGATCTGTTAAAGGCAGGTGTAGCATGAGTGTGTCATATGATGATTTCCCACTGCAGCAGGGCAGACAGATCAAAATGCTGATTCTGGATGTTGATGGCGTGATGACTGAGGGCAAGGTTGAAATGGATCATAACGGTGAGGAGTCAAAGGCGTTTAATGTTCGTGATGGTCACGGTATCAAGATGCTGCAACGTGCAGGGATTAAAGTGGCGATTTTGACAGGCCGTACCTCCCGGGTGGTTGAGCACAGGGCACGGGATCTGGGCATTGACCATGTTGTGCAGGGTTCGCTAAGAAAAGCTGATGGATTCAGGCAGCTGTGTGAAGAGGCGGGAATCGCTGCTGATGCCTGTGCTTACATGGGTGATGATGTGGTTGATCTGCCGGCGATGGCGGCCTGCCATCTGACAATGGCTCCATATGATGCGGATCGGGGCGTTTTGAAACGTGTGGATTGGGTCTCTGCGTACGCGGGTGGACGGGGAGCCGTCAGACAGGCAGCAGAGGGGCTCATTCTGGCTGCGGGCTGTTGGGAGAGAGTAATCACAGAGGCTTATGGATTAAGCCCTGAAGATTGCGGTTGGCCACGAGTCTGAGCACAGTATATTTGAGCCATTATGCAGGATAGACATTGGGCAGTGGTGAAGTGGAGCTCTCTGGCTGTTTCGATCGGTAGTGTGGTTGTGGCAGGCGGGCTTCTATGGATGAACTCCAGGGTTGCAGTTTCAGACAAGCCTGTCCAGGCCGGCCTGGAGAGTAGCAAACAACCGGAGGCAAGGGTTGAAAAGCCGCTGCTTGTCGAGCGTAAAGGTGAGAAGATTATCTGGCGCCTGCGGGCAGAGGAGGCAAAACAGCAGGATCAGGGGATGTATCTGATTGAGCCTCGACTTGAGTTGTTTACCGAGACCGGTGAGGTGGTTCCTGTTGAGGGGGCTGAAGCGTGGTTTGAGCCCATCAGGAAAAACATCCATTTTAAGGGCTCTGTGAAGGCCCGGTATCGTGACTGGGTATTGCTCTGTGATGAGCTTCGTTATGATGGCAGTCGGGATGAGATGGTGGTACCCGGCAGCTTCAGAGTAAGCAAACCGGATGTGAAGCTGCGGGGAAGGGGCTTGCGTGTAGACCGTAAGACGCAGAACCTAAGAGTTGCGCACGATGTCTGGGTTGAAGATGCTACTGTGCGCGAGTTTGGAGGCCGAAAATGACCAGATGGCTGTGGATGATCAGTTTAGTGCTGTTTAGCGCCTCTCTGGTTGAGGCAGGGCCGCTGCGGATCACATCAGAATCACTCGTGGTTGATCATGCAAAAAATCGGGCTGAGTTTTCCGGCACTGTCCATTTAACCCGGGATGATTTTGAGCTGAGGTGTGATCGGCTTGTTGCTTTTTACAGCCAGAAGGCTGGAGGCGAGCTCGAGCAGGCAGAGGCCTATGGCAACGTTTCCATGCGGCAGGGAGAGAAGCATGGCTCATCCAATGAGGCTATCTACAAACAGTCCGAAGGAATTTTAATTTTGATTGGAAAAGCGAAGGTGGAAGATCCCGAAGGCACGATACAGGGCGAAAAGATTATACACAATATTCAGACAACGGAGACCAGAGTCCAGCAGGGAGCTGTAGGAGAAAGAGTCCGCCTTACCTTTGATGTTGATGGTGATGAGCAGGATTCAACCCCGGCCGGGAAACCAGCTCCATGAGTACAGTTCATCATCTGTCTGCCAAAGGGATAAATAAAAGTTATCATAAGAAAACTGTTGTCCAATCTGTCAGCCTGGACGTCTACTCAGGTGAGTGCGTGGGGTTGCTGGGTCCTAATGGCGCAGGCAAGACTACCAGCTTCTATATGGTCTGTGGCTTGATTCAGACGGAGCAGGGAGAGGTGACGCTGGATGGAGAGAATATTACCGGCCTGCCTATGCATATGCGCGCCAGACGGGGGATTGGTTATCTGCCTCAGGAGGCAAGTATCTTCCGCAAATTGACGGTTCGTGAAAACCTTCTTGCCATTTTTGAAACATTGGACCTGCCGGATACCCAGGTTGAAGAGGAGTTGGAAGCGTTGCTGATCGACCTTGGTGTCGAGGGCGTTCAGCATCAGAAGGCCTACACACTCTCCGGAGGGCAGCGCCGCCGCACCGAGATCGCACGGGCATTGGTAACCAAGCCGAGATTTCTACTGCTTGACGAGCCCTTTGCAGGTGTTGACCCTATTGCGGTCGAGGACATTCAGGCCATTATTGCAGACTTGAGGAGCAAAGGGATCGGTATTCTGATTACGGATCATAATGTCCGGGATACATTGAGTATCTGTGACAGAGCTTATCTGATGAGTGCAGGAGAGATTCTTGTTCAGGGTACAACGGATGAGATTATCAACCACCCGGATGCCCGGC
>WSZY01000160.1 GCA_013139875.1 Mariprofundaceae bacterium
TTGCACGAGTCTGTTCAAATGAAACTTCTCCTGCCATAGAGCCGTCAAAGTGCCCCCGCCATATCTCAGGCATCCAATCCAGATTTGAGAAACTTGCCTCAACTCGTTTCGGAAGCCTTTGGTCTCCCATCTGAATGCTGATACGGGCTCCGGGAACCCTTGCGTGCAGTGACTGCTCTTCTGCATCAAGCAATAGCGTGAAATGATTCAACCGCCCGGAATGGTCACCATAACGCCAGCTAAGTTCTGTATCTTCCAGAATTATCAGTGCCGGTATCCCCCGGTGATCAGAATGAATCTCTGCATCGACAACCACATCAATTGCACCGCCGCTGAGGCGTATCTCTGCCGGAACAAAGCGCCCCGACAGGAGCTCCATCATCGATATATGAACTGTGATTCTGCTATCACGAACGATAAGCGAGGCATCTCGGTTGCTAAGAGAACTGGCATCGGCCTTTATTCCCAGGCTCCCGGCCCAGTACCATGACAACTCTCCCAGACTGAGTTCTTTAAGCTCCAGCTCCTGTTTGAGAAACGCTTCGATCTCCGGCCGTGCTGTTTTCAGATCCGGTACAAACAGCCAGCCCGCCACCGCTGCCAGCGTCGCCCCGGCCAACAGCACAAAAAAGACGCGCCGGCCCATAGCCAGCGCGATATTTTTCCAAGCAATGGCGTTCAATTTAAACCTATGATCAGGCGTTGTCCTTCTCCTCTAATTTCTTCACCTTCTTCTCCAGCGCTTGAACGAGACCTTCAAAGCCCTTGTTTTTTCTGATCCCTTCCTGGAAGTCCTTACGGAAATTGCTGACCAGGCTCACACCTTCGATTCTGATGTCATACACCTGCCATCCTGTTGATGTCTGGTGCAGGCGATACTCCACAGGTATCTCTTTATTCACATCAACGACTCTTGTCTTGACGCGAGCCTTATCTTTCTTGAACTGAGCATCATCAAACTCAACTCTCTGCTCACGGAAGCTTGCCAGACGGTTGCCATAAGAGCGCTCCAGCAGTTTGCGGAACAGCTCTGTAAAGTTTTTCCTCTCACTTTCAGAAGTGCTCTTCCAGGCCTTGCCGAGACTTCGCTTTGACATTTCCCGGTAATCAAAATGTCCAGCCACCACTTTACGGATATTTTCTCTATCCTCTTCCGTGAGCTTTGTTTTGTCTTCGCGGGCTTCCAAAATCTGGATAATTTCATTTACTGTACCTTCAATGACCGATTTCGGATCATTTGCGTGCTTAGCCCACGCATTTGAAACAGCAAGTACCGTCAGCACTGCTACAATCAACGCTTTCACTGGAAATACTACTCTCATCATCAGCTCCACTTAATTTTCATTTATCACTGCTATCAACGATAGGAACCTATCAATTGCTGATCATCTGTATGGGTGTAATTTATTCTTCACTGGAGGAAAAAATGTACTTACTAACCAGGTCTTCAATATTGATTGCAGACTCGGTCTCCTCGATCTCATCACCGGCCTGCAGTATTTCATCATCACCACCCTGCGAGATACGAATATAGCGTTCGCCAATAATACCTTTGGTACGAACCGAGGCGATCGCATCCGCAGACACGGGAATGCCATCATCAATCAGTAACGTCAGTCTGGCTTCGGAATCATCGTTAACAGCCACATCACCTACCCGGCCGATCACGACACCGGCCATCATCACATCACTTCCTGAACGCATGCCGCCGGCATCTGTAAAAATTGCTTCCAGCATATAACCGGAAGCCCCTATGCCACCGATCTGCCCAAGTTTTACAGCCATCCAGCTGATGCTGATAATACCGGCCAGAACAAATGCTCCGACAATCATCTCAATTTTCTTGTATTCAGTCATAATTACTCTCTCAATCTCTTCTCTACAGGAAGAATGAAGTCAAAATATAGTCCAGCATCAAAATGCCGACCGAACCAGTCACAACAGCCTGTGTTGTTGCCCTGGCCACACCCTCTGTGGTCGGCACTGCCCGATAGCCGATGTAGGTACAAACCGACCCCACCAGCGCACCGAATGCCAGGGCTTTGGTCCAGCCCGCATACAGATCCTCAGGCAACACCTTGGCGATCATCTCGCCGGTAAATGCGCCTGCATTCACACCCAGCAACTCAACACCGACCACATAGCCTGCTGCCAGTCCGATAATATCAAACATGGAGACCAGTAGAGGCAGGGCAATCGTTGTCGCCACAATCCTGGGGAGAATAATCCGTGCCTGAGGATTCACGGCCATCATCTGCAGTGCATCCAGCTGTTCGGTTACCCGCATGATGCCAATCTCAGCTGTAATGCTGGAACCGGCTCGCCCGACCAGCATCAGGGCTCCCAGAACCGGCCCTAACTCACGAATAATAGAGAGTGCCACCACTGAGCCCAACAGAGACTCTGATCCGAACTTGGCAAGTGTGTAGTAGCCCTGCAGTGAAAGCACCATGCCGGTAAATGCGCCGGTAATGGCAATGATGACAAATGAGCCGACGCCCAATGCATAAAGTTGAAGCACGAAATGCTTTCCCTGCCATGGTGGTGCAAAAATCAGTGCCAGCGATGAACCCGTAACCGATGCCATATCACCCAGCCATGCAACTGCACCAAGCGCC
>WSZY01000200.1 GCA_013139875.1 Mariprofundaceae bacterium
ATCCGGGCAGAGGGAGACATGCTTGTATCCACGTGTACGCATCCCTTCAATCATGGCTTCACTGCTGATGCCTTCGATGGGGGATTCGCTTGCGGCATAGATCGGTAGCAGCGCCACTTCATGGGCTGCATCAAACGCACCGAGAAACTCATCCATCAGATCCCGGGTACGGCTATAGCGGTGCGGCTGGAAGATGACGGAGAGCTCTTTCTCCGGCCAGCATGCTGCGGCTGCCTCAAGGGTTGCAACAATCTCTTTCGGATGGTGGGCGTAATCATCAACAAGAATACCCTCACCGGATGAGACAGATTGAAATCTGCGCTGAATGCCAGCGAAGCTCTCCATACCTTTTTTGATGGTTTCGATATCAACACCCATATCCATCAGTACAGCCATGGCCGCCAGTGCATTTTCGGCATTATGTCTGCCGGGCATCGGTAGTCTGAAGCTGCATCTTTCTACCTCTTCATTCATGTTCATACCGACAGTGGGCAGTTGGCCGCTACCATCCGGCTTCAGGTCAATCAGATAAAGATCGGCCTGCGGGCTGCTGCCATAAGTGGTGACAGGTTTGTGCAGTCCTTCGCGAAGCGATGCCACATTGGGGTGCTCATGGTGCAGGACCACGCGTCCGTAGAACGGTGTCAGATTTACAAACTGGCGGAATGCCTCCATCAGGTGGTCAAAGTCACCATAGTGATCGAGGTGTTCCGGATCAATGTTGCTGACCACCGCAATGGTGGGGGAGAGTCGCAGAAATGAGCCGTCACTCTCATCCGCCTCGGCAATCAACCAGGGGCTTCCGCCCAGCTTGACGTTATCACCGGTTGCCATCAGCCGGCCACCAATCACATAGGTCGGATCAAGTCCGGCTGTCTCCATAGCATGGGCAATCATTGAGGTGATCGTTGTCTTTCCATGGCTTCCTGCAACGGCAACGCCCTGCTTCATGCGCATTAGCTCAGCCAGCATCTCAGCCCTTGGAATAATCGGAATGCCCTGTTTCATGGCGAAGATCACTTCAGGGTTGTCCTCTGCAATGGCAGAGGAGGTCACTACAACCTGTGCATTGCCAATGTTTTCAGCACGGTGACCAATGTGCACAGTGATGCCGAGTGTCCGAAGTTTGAGCACGTTGGGGCTTTCAGCGGCATCACTGCCCTGAATGGAAAATCCCTGGTTATGCAACAGTTCAGCAATGCCACTCATACCGATGCCACCGATGCCCGTCAGGTGGATGCACTGAATACGGGATTTCATACGGAGGCCTCCGATAGCGGCAGATAGGTGCTGATCACCTTAAGCTGGCGTGCTTTGGCATCTACCGTTGCCCACTCTCTGGCAGACCTGCTCATCTCTGAAAGGCGATGCGAATCAAACAGCATCTTTTCAATCTCATCAGCGAGTCTGGCAACAGAGCCGGTCTTCTGCTCAACAATAATGGCAGCATCATTCTTGGTCATTGCTCTGGCGTTATAATACTGGTGATTGTCAGCTGCATGCGGCAGAGGAACAAAAATGGCTGGCATGCCGCAGATCGCGGCCTCTCCCACGGTCATGGCACCACTTCGGGCAATCATCATATCACCACTGGCATAGAACTCCGGCATTTCATTGCAGAAGCCAAGCACATCAGCATTGATTGATGCCTCACGGTAAGCAGAGCTGACAGATTCGACACCATCTTTTCCGGCGATATGGGTCACCTCAAATTCAAGTCCCTTTACCTTCAGCAGCTGGCATGCGGCGGGAAGGTTGCTGTTGAGAAATGCAGCTCCCTGTGAGCCGCCAAGAACCAGCAGTCGTGGCGGGATATGAGGCTGCCAGTTGATGGTGGCAATGTTCTCTCTGACCACGTTACCTGTCATGATGCTCTTTTCGGCGGGGAGCAGGTGGGCTGCTTCGGCAAAGCCGAGCATGATCTTTCTGCAGAATCGGGACAGTTTCCGGTTTACCATGCCCGGCACGGCATTCTGCTCGTAGAGAACCACCGGGATTCGGCTAACCAGTGCCGCAAGCACACCGGTAGTACTGGCATAACCACCAACGCCCACAACCAGATGCGGGGGTTCGCTCTTCCAGTGTGAACGAACCTGCCAGACCGCTCTTGGCAGTTCCCACAGTAGTACACGCAGCTTCTGAGCCAGTCCTGCACCCTGAATGGAGTGTATCGACAGTAGTAGAATCTCCTCACCCTGCTCAGGCAGCAGTGTTGCCTCCAGCCCGCGTTCGGCACCGATGAATTGAACCTTCAGTTCAGGCCACGCCTGCCTCGCCGCATCGGCAAGTGCTAGAGCAGGCATCACATGCCCTCCGGTACCACCGCCGGCAATGGAGAGAACCGGTCTGATCGTCATGCCACTGCCTCGGCAGTGTGGCTGTTATAGAGAGGCCGGTTTTCCGGCTGATGACGCTGAACCGAGAGAATCAGCCCGATCAGAATGCAGTTGCCAAACAGTGCGCTTCCACCATAGGAGAAGAATGGAATCGGCATTCCCTTGGTTGGCAGGATTCCCATCACCGCTCCGAGATTGATCATGCATGATATGGCAATCAGCAGGATACAACCCAGAATCAGCAGGCGTTCAAAGGGTTCTTTGGTCTGCATGGCAAGCTTCAGGCCACGCCAGATGAGCACCATAAAGAGCGTAATCAATGCCAGCGTCCCTGCCAGGCCGAGCTCTTCCGCTAATACGGCGGCAATAAAGTCGGTGAATGCTTCCGGCAGATAGAAAAGCTTCTGTACACTCTGTCCAAGGCCGCTTCCGGAAATACCACCTGAGCCAAAGGCGATCATCGATTGAATCAGCTGATATCCACTGCCAAACGGATCAGCCCACGGGTCGGTAAAACTGAGAATACGTTTGAGCCGATAGGGCTCGACAATGACAGCAATCGCTCCGATTGGAATGGCTATAGAGATCAGTGCCAACAGATGACGAAACGGAACACCACCGACAAACCACATGCAGAAAGCAACCATGATAAGTAGTGCGGCATTGCCGAAGTCAGGCTGCAACAGCAGCAGGATGGCGGCAGTGCTTACCACCACCAGCATGGGGGAGAGGCCACTGGCAAAGCTTTTAAGGCGATCCGGAAAGGCTGCCATATAGTATGCCAGATAGAGAATCACGACAGGCTTGAGCAGTTCGACCGGCTGCAGAGTCATGCCAGCCAGTGAGAACCAGCGGGTTGCGCCGTTGATCTTTACACCGAAAGCCAGGAGACAGAGCATCAGCAGTAGCATCAGGCCAAGCAGGGGTAGGCTTGCAGCTTTCCACCAGTCCGGATGCACCCGTGAAACACCCCATGCCAGAAGAAGTCCGACAGGAATATAGACAACCCAATGGGAGATAATTCTCAACGGATCACCGAAACGTGCTTCGGCCACACTGAGGCTGGCGCTGCCAATCATGACGATACTGAGCGTTAACAGCAGCAGGATGCATCCGGTGATGACCCGGTCGGGGGGTGCAATACGGTTGCTTATGTCGCACCTCCCAAATTTTCAATGGCATTTGAGAAGGCTTCACCGCGCTCAGCATAATTTTTAAACTGATCCTGGCTCGCTGCAGCGGGCGAAAAAAGTACCGGATCATTTCCCGACAGCTTTGAAGCCATGGATACAGCGCGCTTGATATTACCCGCAACACTGTGGGGAACATCAGCCTTCTCCAGCATTCTGGTATACGGTGCGGTATTCTTACCGATCACGAATGCATGTGAGGCATGCTGATGTGCTACGGAAGCAAGGGGATCCAGATTGAGATCCTTTCTTAACCCGCCGCATATCCAGACAGCCTTCTTAAAAGAGTTCAGGGCTGCAATGGCGGCATCGGGATTGGTCGCTTTGGAGTCGTCAAACCAGTCACGGCCGGCCTTCATGCCGATGTGCTCCAACCGGTGTTTCAGCCCTTTGAAACATGTCATGGTTTCACGAATCACGTTATAACTCACGCCGTAGTCAGCGGCAATCTGTGCTGCAACAGCCATGTTCATGTGTTGATGGTTACCGCGTGCCGGAATCTGTTCACAGGAGACCAGTTGACGCTGATCGTTCTGCTGCCAGAAGAGAACCGGGCCATTTGAAGTTTGCATAATGCCGGCAGAGAGCAGGTCTAATGCTGCATCATTTTCATCACAGTGGCCGAAACGGAGTGTGCGTACACCCCGTTGGCTGAGAGACTCAACCTGTTCATTCCAGGTTGCATCGGCAGGGAACATGGCGGTGTCACCCTCTCCCTGCTCCTCAAACATGCGCAGTTTGGCGGCCAGATACTCTTCCGGGGTGAGATGCATGTCTACGTGGTCGGACTGGAAATTGAGCAGTACGGCCCAGTCAGGCTTAAGACCACTGCTGCGTTCAAGCTGGAAGCTTGAAAGCTCCAGAACAATCCGTGCCGGCTGGTGGTTTCCACGCAGCAGGTCCAGCATCGGTGTGCCGATGTTGCCACCTGCATCAATGCCACCGGGAAGTGTCTCCAGCATCAGTTCCACCAGAGAGGTTGTGGTGGTCTTTCCATTGGTGCCGGTAATGGCAATGGTCGGCCCCTGATAATTTTCAAGAAAAAGGTCAAGGTCACCACAGACGGGAACCTGTTCCTGCCTGAGTTTCGTAAGCACAGGGTCATTCCAGCGGATGCCCGGGCTGACGATTACCCGATCATAGTGGCTCAGTTTCTCTGCCTTGAAGCTGCCGATATGCAGCGGCATTTTCAGATCCTTCGGAAGTTTAACTTTGTGTGCATCAAAGCCCTCGCACTGTTCCCCGCGTTGCAGCAGGAACCGGGCAAGTGAAATGCCTGTCTGTCCCATGCCGAGGATGGCGTTATTGGGGATCGGTTTGCTCATATCACAATCACCTGATCTTCAACGTGGAGAGAGCCACGAGCACAAGAATGAATGAGATGATCCAGAAGCGGACAATAACCTTCGGTTCAGCCCAGCCTTTAAGTTCGTAATGGTGGTGGATGGGAGCCATGCGGAACACACGTTTTCCGGTCAGTTTGAATGAGACAACCTGAACCATCACCGAAACAGCTTCCAGAACAAAGATTCCTCCGGCAATGGCAAGCAGGAACTGTTGATGCACGGCGCAGGCGACGAATCCGAGAGCGCCACCTAACGCCAGTGCACCCACATCACCCATAAAAACCTGAGCCGGGTAAGTGTTAAACCATAAAAAACCGAGACATGCGCCTACCATGGCACCGCAGAAAACAGTCAGTTCGCCTGCGCCGGGGACGTATGGAATCATCAGGTATTTTGCAAAGTGAGCATGTCCGGAGAGGTAGACCACAACAGCGAGCGCAATCGCTACCATGAAGGTCGGAGTCACCGCCAGACCATCAAGCCCATCAGTCAAGTTGACTGCATTGGAGGTGCCGATCAGCACAAAAATGATAAATGGAATGTACCAGAGCCCCATATTCCACTGGAAATTCAGGAAGGGGATATCAACCATAGGCTCCGTCATCTGGTAGAGGCCGGCTGCCGCAATGCTGCCGAAAAGTAGCTGCAGCAGGAGTTTCCACCTGCCTGCCAGCCCCTTCGAGCTCTGCCTGCTGATCTTCAGATGGTCATCAAACCAGCCGATAAGGCCATATCCGAGTGTCAGCATCAGACCGAGCCAGATAAAGCCGCTGGAGAGATCTGCCCAGAGAAGTGTGGAGAGGGTAAAGGTAAGCAGAATCAACAGCCCACCCATGGTCGGGGTGCCCTGTTTGCTCAGGTGGCTCTGCGGACCATCAGCCCTGATCGGCTGGCCCTTGCCCTGTTTCACGGTCAGCCACTTGATGAAGAAGGGGCCGAGAATCCAGCAGAGAATCAGCGATGTAAGAAGTGCATAAACTGTACGGAATGTGATGTACTGAAACAGATTGAACAGGGAGAACTGGTCGGCCAGCGGATAGAGAAGGTTATAGAGCATGAATATCCTCCCGGCTGGCTATGGTGCGAACAATCCGGTCCAGTTGCATGCTTCTGGATGCCTTGATCAGAATATGGTCGCTACTGTTAAACTGCCTCAGATTCTTTTCCGTCCAGGCCACAGCTTCATCAGTTGTGGCAAACCAGATGGCATCCGGATGCTCCTGTTTTACCGCCTTCATCTCGCTGCCGATAAGAATCAGCATGTCGATATCCGACAGGTTAAGTGAGCGGTGGGCATGGCCCGGATCATCCAGCTCGGCCATATCACCGATCATCGCAATGTGACGCCCGGAAAGCTCAGCCAGCGTATCGAGTGCAGCCTGCATGGAGACAGGATTGGCATTGTAGCTGTCATCCATAATGGTGGCTCCGTTGATGCCGCTGATGATATGCATACGGCCCTCCACCGGTTTCCATTTGGCCAGTGATGCAACAAGTTTTGAAAATGAAGGTTTGGCTTCAGCACTCTGCTGACTGAAGTAGCGCAGAGCGATGGTTGCAGAGAGCGCCATATTGGCCGCCCAGTGACGGGCCGGAAGTGGCAGTTCAAGCTCAGATCGGAAGAGCGT
>WSZY01000003.1 GCA_013139875.1 Mariprofundaceae bacterium
AGGATTTCCAAACGACCAGAGATGCTACAGAGGCATCAGAAGCCGAGATGATTACGGTAGCCGTGCGCCGTGTGAACATTACCGATCCGGGCAAAGAGAACCTGCTTGAGTATATTGACCCGAAGAAGTACACCATCCTGCCCAATACAGCGGGTTGTTTCAGTGCTGAAGATGCGGTGCGTACACTCAGGCTGGCGCGTGAAGCCGGCGGCTGGAATCTGGTGAAGCTGGAGGTACTGGGTGATACCCAGACGCTCTATCCGAATGTGGTTGAGACCATCAAGGCAGCCGAAACGCTGGTGGCTGAAGATTTCGAAGTGATGGTATACACAAATGACGATCCAATCGTGGCAACCCGTCTGGAAGAGGTTGGTTGTGTGGCTGTGATGCCACTGGGTAATCCGATCGGGTCGGGACGCGGGCTGGCCAACCCGTTTAATATCCGCGTGATCAAAGAGCGTGCGAAGGTACCGATTGTTGTCGATGCAGGCATCGGAACTGCCTCCGATGCAGCCAAGGCGATGGAGCTGGGAGCCGATGCGGTACTGATCAACACGGCCATTGCCGAGGCAACCGATGAGTGTGGGATGGCTCGCGCCATGCGTGATGCGGTTCGGGCAGGGCGTGGAGCCTATCTGTCAGGGCGGATGCCGAAGCGGGCGTTTGCTTCTGCCTCTTCCCCAACGGAAGGTTACTTCTGGGACTAGTTCTCAACGATCTTTTTAACCGATTGCAGCGTTCCAACAATTTCTGTGATGCTCACGTATATTCATATACGCTTCGCTTCTCGAAATCGACGCGCCTTGCACTCGGCCAAAAATCTTCGTTGATATTTTTTAAACCATCTTCACTTTGTGCCTCTGTGCCTTTGTGGTTAAAAGGAATTTGAAATGACTGAACTGAAGAATGATCTGTTTTTGCGGGCATGCCTGCGTCAGGACGTAGAGCGCACGCCGGTATGGATGATGCGTCAGGCAGGCCGTTATCTGGCTGAATATCGGGCAACGAGAGCCCGTGCCGGTGGCTTCCTGAATCTCTGCCGCTCACCGGAGCTGTGTAGTGAAGTAACGTTGCAGCCGATTGATATTCTGGATGCGGACGCGGCAATTCTATTCTCGGATATTCTGGTAGTTCCCGAAGCGATGGGCATGGAGTTGACCTTTGGCACTGGCGAAGGCCCGAAATTCCCTGATCCGATCACCTGCCGTGCGGATGTTGAAAAACTGCCGGTTCTGGATGATCCGTCGAAAGAGCTCGGTTATGTGATGGATGCTGTGAGCACCATTCGCCGTGACCTGAACGGGCGGGTACCTCTGATTGGTTTTGCAGGTTCTCCGTGGACGCTGGCAACCTACATGGTTGAGGGTGGCGGTTCGAAGAACTTCTCCAAAGTTAAAGCGATGATGTTCAATGAGCCTGAGAGCATGCATCTTCTGCTTGAGAAACTGGCTGATTCGGTTGCTGCTTATCTGAACGGGCAAATTGCCAGCGGTGCTCAGGCTGTGCAGATCTTTGATACCTGGGGCGGCATTCTCAACACCCGCGATTACAAAGAGTTTTCACTGCAATACATGCAGAGAATTGTTTCGCAACTGACGCGGGAAAATGAGGGTCGCAGAGTTCCTGTGATTCTCTACTCCAAGGGCGGCATGGGCTGGTTGGAAGCGATGGCTGATACAGGTTGTGATGTACTGGGTCTGGACTGGTCGATTGATATCGATGAGGCCAAAGCGCGAGTCGGAGATCGTGTGGCGCTACAGGGTAATATGGATCCGACTATGTTGTATGCAAAACCTGAACGTATTCGCGAAGAGGTAAAGGATATTCTGGCTAAATTCGGGCATGGTAATGGCCATGTCTTCAATCTTGGTCATGGAATTACGCCGGATGTACCACCTGAACATGCGATTGAATTCTTCAGGGCTGTCCGCGAAGAGTCTGTTCAATACCATAAATAACCGGTAACTGATTCATCAAAAAGGCCACTCATTGAGTGGCTGTCTCAATGACTTATTAATGTTGCATCGTTACCATGCGCCAATGTTGACATTCACCTGGATATTCCTTGCAGCCGTTGCGCTGCATTTTACGATTGAATCATGGCTTGAGGCGAGACATGGCAGACATGTCGCCAGCCATCGGGCTGCCGTGCCTGCCCGCTTCGCCGACAGTGTCTCACTGGAATCGCACCAAAAGGCTGCCGATTATACAGTGGCCAAACTGCGTGTGGGCAGGTGGAGCGGCTTTTACGGGCTGGCACTGCTGCTGGTCTGGACGCTGGGTGGCGGTCTGGCGTGGCTGGATGGTGTCTGGTCCGGTATGGAGTGGAGTTCACTCTGGATGGGAACTGCTTTTCTGATCAGTTTTGTGTTGATTGGCTCACTGCTTGAGCTGCCTTTTTCGATCTATAGCACCTTCGTTACTGAGGTACGTTTTGGATTTAACCGCATCACACCGAAGCTGTTTGCTGCCGACCTGCTGAAAGGAACCGTCTTAATGGTGCTGATCGGCGCACCGCTGGCCGCTGTTATCCTCTGGATGATGGAGTCGGCTGGAACGCTCTGGTGGATCTGGGCCTGGGCATTCTGGACGGGCTTCTCCATCTTCATGATGTGGGCCTACCCGACCCTGATTGCACCGATCTTCAATAAGTTTGAACCGATGGAGGAGGGTGAAACCAGAGCGAGTATCGAAGCGCTGCTCAGCCGTTGTGGTTTTGAAAGCAATGGGCTGTTTGTAATGGATGGCTCAAAACGCTCCAGTCACGGTAATGCCTACTTTACAGGCTTCGGCAAATCCAAGCGGATCGTCTTTTTTGATACACTGCTGAAGCAGCTTAAAATGAGTGAGACCGAGGCGGTACTGGCGCATGAGCTGGGTCACTTCAAACGCAACCATATCAAGAAGCGAATGGCGGTGATGTTTGCCACCTCCCTGGCCGGTTTTGCACTGCTGGGCTGGTTATCCGACCAGTTGTGGTTTTATCAGGCACTTGGCGTACCCCAGTCATCGAACCATGCACTGCTGATTCTCTTTACACTGGCGCTGCCGCATTTCCTTTTCTGGCTGGGGCCGCTATCAAGCTGGTTTTCACGTAAACATGAGTTCGAGGCGGATGATTATGCCGTTGATAACAGCGATGGTGCGGCACTGATCTCAGCACTGGTAAAGATGTATGAGGATAATGCCAGCACACTGACCCCTGATCCGCTCTACTCGGCATTTCATGACTCGCATCCGCCTGCACCCATCCGGGTAGCCCATATCGAAGCATCCATGGAGCGGGGATGAAACGGAATGTTGAACTGCTGGCTCCGGCCGGAACCATCAGGAATATGCGCTACGCCTTTGAGTTTGGTGCGGATGCTGTTTATGCAGGGCAGCCGCGTTACAGCCTTCGTGTGCGCAACAATGATTTCCAGCTGGAGAATCTGAAAACAGGCATTGATGAAGCACATGCACTGGGGAAAAAGTTTTTTGTGGCCAGCAACCTGCTGCCGCACAATAACAAGCTGAAGCGCTATCTTGAACATATGCAGCCGGTGATCGATATGAAACCGGATGCACTGATCATGGCTGATCCGGGTCTGATTATGATGGTGCGTGAGAAGTGGCCCGATATGCCGGTGCATCTCTCCGTACAGGCCAACACCATGAACTGGCAGACTGTGAAATTCTGGCAGTCGGCAGGTATCAGCCGGGTTATTCTGTCGCGGGAACTCTCCCTTGATGAGGTGGAGGAGATTCGCCAGCAGTGCCCTGACATTGAGCTTGAAGTGTTTGTTCACGGCGCACTCTGCATGGCCTACTCGGGACGCTGCCTGCTCTCGGGCTATTTCAATCATCGTGATGCCAATCAGGGATCATGCACCAATGCCTGCCGCTGGGAGTACGGCATGAAAAATGCTGCTGAGGATATCTCCGGTGATGTGATCCCGATGCAGGCGCTGGACAATCTTAATCCACAGCTTTTTTCAGATTGTGGAAATATTGAGCGGCATCCGCTGGCTGACCGTGTCTATACCCTGACCGAGCCGAATCGGCCGGGTGAGCAGATGCCGGTGTTTGAGGATGAACACGGCACCTACATTATGAACTCCAAAGACCTGCGTGCTGTGCAGCATGTGGAGCGGCTGGTGAATATCGGTGTGGACTCGCTGAAAATCGAAGGGCGTACCAAGTCCCACTACTATGTGGCACGCACATCACAGGCTTATCGAAAAGCAATCGACGATGCTGTGGCTGGCCGGCCATTTGATGAATCGCTGATGCTCCAGCTCGATTCGCTGGCGAATCGCGGTTATACCGATGGCTTTTATACTCGCAAGCGCAGTTCGGCGACCCAGAACTATGCGACCGGAAATTCACTCTTTCTTGTACAGCGGTTTGTCGGGGAAGTGCTCAACTATGACCGGGTGACGAAGCGTGCTGAGATTATTGTGAAGAACAAGTTTGAAGTGGGTGATTCCGTGGAGCTGGTCTCGGCCAGTGGCAACCGGACGTTTACGGTAAAGAAGATGTGGAGTGCCATAAGTGGTGAAGAGATCACGGTTGCACCCGGAAGCAGTCATCAGGTGATTATCGAGTTGCCTGCTGAGCCATCTCCGCGGGCACTGCTGGCAAAAAACCTGCAGGTAGAGAATGAATCTGAAGAGAGTCTGATTAGGGAGGCGTGATGCTGCTTGCATCTCTGGCTGTAGGGATCGGTTTTATTTTATTGGCCTGGAGTGCTGACCGTTTTGTTGATGGTGCGGCCTCCATCGCCCGCCATTTCCGTATCTCACCAATGATTATCGGCCTGACCATCGTCAGCCTCTGCACCTCTTTTCCTGAGATGCTGGTGGCTGCACTGGC
>WSZY01000032.1 GCA_013139875.1 Mariprofundaceae bacterium
CCGTGGGCGTTGGAGAATTGAGAGAATCTGTTCCTAGTACGAGAGGACCGGAATGGACGAACCTCTAGTGTTTCTGTTGTTCTGCCAAGAGCATTGCAGGGTAGCTACGTTCGGAACGGATAACCGCTGAAGGCATCTAATCGGGAAGCCGGTCTCGAGCTTATTTCTCCCGGAGTTTTAAACTCCCTAAAGGGCCCTGGAAGAGTACCAGGTTGATAGGCTGGGTGTGGAAGAGTGGCAACACTTGGAGCTGACCAGTACTAATTGCCCGTGTGGCTTGACCATGTAACATTAAGACATTGGACCTTGATTCGGTAATCACAAAACATTTCAGCTTATTGGTTGTTAGACCAATCTACCCATGGATGGGTGGCTAATCTAACAACCTCACCAGTTTCCTGGTGGTTATAGCGAGAGAGAAACGCCTGATCCCATCCCGAACTCAGAAGCTAAGACTCTTTGCGCCGATGGTACTTTAGCGTTCGCTACGGGAGAGTAGGTCACTGCCAGGAATTTTATACAAAGCCCCTTTGTTGAGCGTAAGCTCCAAAGGGGATTTTTGTTGGACTCCCCACCGTTGAGCATCTGCTCCGGTGACTTTTTTGAATCACCTGAAAGAAACCTCCTCTATGATCGACTACACTTATTCATAACAGTTACAGGAGTGTATGATGATATGGTTGAAGACTAAGATCGGCGTACTTTTCCTGTTGTTGATGATGCCAATGGGAGCAGTTGCATGGGGTGAGGATATGGTGGAAAACAGATATCAGGTTGCAACATTTGCAGGGGGCTGTTTCTGGTGTATGCAGCCGCCATTCGACAATCTTAAGGGTGTAATCTCAACCGAGGTGGGATACACCGGCGGCCATGTGAAGAACCCTACTTATGAGATGATCAGCCGTGGCAATACAGGCCACTATGAAGCCATGCGGGTGGTGTATGATCCCGATCTGGTCAGCTATGAAAAGCTGCTGGAGACTTTCTGGCACAATATTGATCCCACCCAGGCCGATGGACAGTTTGCAGATCGTGGCTCCCAATATCACACCGCCATTTTTTATCATGATCAGCAGCAGAAGCTGCTGGCTGAAGCATCAAAGCTGGAGCTTGAGAGGTCAGGTAAGTTCAACAGCCCGATTGTAACCAAAGTAATCAGGGTCGATGTCTATTATCCGGCTGAGAATTATCATCAGGACTACTATCAGAAAAACAGTCTGCACTACGAACGCTATAAACAGGGCTCGGGAAGGGCCGGTTTTATAGAGAAAAACTGGAAAAATCGCGAGTAGTGCCACACCGGTTCAGGGGTTGCTGAAATATTAGAGGTAACGCATGGATGCAGTAATAACATCACGTCATACCGGACTCCGACTGCATGGATGCAGGAGGTAGGGCAACGCATGGAGCAGTTGCCGAGATCCGGTATCCATGGATTCCAGCTTCCGCTGGAATGACGCAGAAGGGTTAAGCAGGGTTCATGCTCAACGTGAAAAAGATTCGTTACAGATCAGGTTCTGTGAGGGACTTCCCGGATAAAAGCGTAGAACTCCTGCTGTTTATCACCGGAGAGTGGAATAATTGCCATCTCTACCTGAATTTCAGAACCGTGCTTATGGCGGGCGGAGGTGGTTACGGTTTTATAGAGCCAGGGCCCGCTACCGTTGAGCAGATAGGTCTGTATGCCGTGTTGATGAGCCTGGTGGAAGCGCTCAGGAATAATAGTCTCAAGCAGGGTTTTCCCAACTGCATCGGAACGAGACCAGCCGAACATTTGCTCAGCCCGGGGGTTCCAGTCGGTGATAATACTGTTGGTGTCGATACAGACATAAGCATCATGGGCTGACTCAATCACACTACGGGCACGAACCTTCTGCTGCTGCAGCAGCTTGTTCATATTCTGTTGCTGCCGGATTGCACGATGGGCATAGATACCGAATGCAATAAAGGAGAATGAGATAAGCAGGCGCATCCAGGCCTCATTTGCACTCGGTGAGAGTAGCAACTCAGTAAAGTTTCCCTCATCAAAAATGGTTGCATGGATCAGGGTTTCCAGTGGCCAGTAAAGCAGACCAAAGGCGATAGCCAGCAGGCCGGCACTCTCTTCCTTAAAAGCAAACTGCATTAGTTGTTTTCAGGCAGACGGTGGATATGAGGAGTGAGGTACATGCCTGCAGGGTAACATAAAACGAATATCTATATAGAGGCTGCCTGTAGTGCTGTGATCATCTTTGAGGCGGTTAAAACAGGCTTTGTCCGGGAGGTTCATCTACTCGATAAAGCTGTAGAGCATCTCGATCTCCTCCGGCCAGATGGTTTCATCAATGGTTTCCAGCACCATGGGAATATTGTTGAAACGATCATCGTTCATAATGAAACGGAAGAGATCAAGGCCAAGATGACCCTGGGTCAGGCTGTGATGGCGATCAACACGGCTTCCAAACTCAGTTTTAGAGCCGTTCAGGTGCATACCCCTGAGGTATTTGAAGCCGACAACCTTTTCAAATTCACTGAAGGTTGCCTCGCATAGTTCGGTAGAGCGAAGGTCATAGCCTGCTGTGAATGTATGGCAGGTATCGAGACAGACACCGACCCGTGATTTGTCTTCAACACCCTCAATGATGGCTGCCAGATGTTCAAATCTATATCCAAGATTACTTCCCTGTCCGGATGTGTTTTCGATTACCGCAACAACATCACTGGTCTTCTCCAGGGCCCAGTTGATAGATTCGGAAACAATTTTCAGAGACTCATCTTCGGAGATTTTTTTCAGGTGGCTGCCGGGGTGAAAATTCAGAAGTTTCAACCCCAGTTGCTCGCAACGCTGCAGTTCATCAAGAAAGGCATTGCGTGACTTCTGCAGAGGCTCCTCTTCGGGATGGCCAAGATTGATCAGGTAGCTGTCATGGGGAAGCACATGCTCCGGTGCAATACCAACCCTCTCCAGATTGGATTTGAACCTGGAAATACTCTCATCGGTCAGGGGTTTTGCCACCCATTGGCGCTGGTTCTTTGTGAACAGCGCAAAGGCCCTGGCAGCAATCTTTTTTGCATTGAGTGGCGCATTTTCAACACCACCGGATGCACTAACATGGGCTCCAACAAATTTCATATCAACTCTCCAACACCGATGAATGGCGCAAGCCTCGCGAATTGTATCACTTTCTCAAGCGCTGATTGGAGTAGAGCAGGAAATCGGTTGAGGAAATTTCCGTTCATCCGGTTAATATGGCGGCCAATTTTATTAAAACGGGCAGCAGCCCGCAGGAGCAGAGATGCAAGTTACAGAAAATCGGGCGGTGACCATTCACTATACACTAACCAATCAGGCTGGCGATGTGGTTGATTCATCACGTGATGGCGAACCATTGCCGTATATTCACGGTATCGGAGCTCTGGTTCCCGGCCTTGAGCGTGAACTGGAGGGGAAATCTGCAGGCGACAATGTTGCCGTGACCGTGCAGCCGGAAGAGGGGTATGGCCATAAGGTTCTGGAGCTGGTTCAGAGCGTGCCACGCGAAGTATTCCAGCTTGATGGTGAAATCGAAGTGGGTATGCGTTTTCAGGCAGAGACCGATAACGGTGTTGAGATGGTTGAGGTGATTGCTGTTGATGATAAGGCCGTGACGGTTGATGCTAACCACCCTCTGGCCGGCGAGGCATTAAACTTTGATGTTGATATTGTTGAAGTACGGGAAGCCACTGCTGAAGAGATTGAGCATGGGCACATTCATGGCGAAGGTGGTTGTCACCAGCACTGACAGTGCATTCATTGACTCGTAATCATTCACAACTACGATTACAGCCTGTTATTTAACTGAACAAGGAGTGTGTAATGAAGAGATCATGGTTATTGCCGGCATTTATCTGCCTGCTGAGTTCGACCGCTTTTGCGGCGGCTGTTCCGGAAGGGATGGGGGTTTTACCGGAACGTGTTCCTGTTCCTGCTGATAATCCAATGACAAAGGCTAAGATTGAGCTGGGTAAAAAGCTCTACTTTGAACCCGCGCTCTCCAAGAGCGGCCAGTTCTCATGCAACTCCTGCCACAATCTTGGTACGTGGGGCGTGGACAATCAGAAGTTCTCCATCGGCCATAAGTGGCAGCGTGGTGGACGTAATGCACCGACAGTGCTGAATTCAGGATTCTGGAGCAAACAGTTCTGGGATGGCCGTGCACCGTTGCTGGAAGATCAGGCAAAAGGTCCACCGTTGAATCCTGTTGAGATGGCATCAGATAGTGAAGAGAGTGTGGTGGCACGCCTGGCAGCGGCGGGCTACCTGCCCCTGTTTGAACCTGTGTTCGGGAAGAAATCACTCAACTACGACAACATGGCCAAGGCGATAGCAACGTTTGAGCGTACGCTGATTACACCGAATGCACCTTTTGATAAGTTTGTTCGTGGCAAGGCCGGTATCTCCAAGTCAGCCATGCGTGGTATGCAGAAGGTGGCTGATGTCGG
>WSZY01000088.1 GCA_013139875.1 Mariprofundaceae bacterium
GCGTCACACTGGCAAATGCGTAGCCTTCGTCACCAACCTTCTCTTCCATCACAGAAATCGAATTTCGAAGAGCTGTCAGTGAATACAACTCTCCCTCTTCAAGCTCAATGGCTTCCATCAAAACCTCGCGGGATGGAACCAGGTCTCCCTGCACATCAATCTTGCTCACGCTGTATTGAGGCCCTTCGTGAAGTGCGAATGTCAGATAAAAAGCTTTTTTGTCAGGTGTCAGGGAAATTTGCACACTTTCAATTGCAACATCCAGATAGCCACTGTTCAAATAGTGCTGTTGCAGCAGTTGAACATCTCCGCCAAAGCGTTCGTTATTAAACACATCCCTGTCAGTAAACCAGCTCATGAAACTGGACTTCTGAGATGCCAGCACATCACTCAGCTCACTATCTGAAAAGGCCGTGTTATTAATGAACTGGATGCTCTTGATACGAGTGATCTTCCCTTCACTGATATTCAGGGTCAGAGCGACTCTTCCATCTCCCTCTATCACCGTTTCAGCTGTTACATCAACCTGATAGTAACCCTCCTTCAGATATGCTTTACGAATCGTATTGCGATCACTTCTCAGTTTGGCTGCGCTAAAAACCCTGCCGGCTTTTAAGCCCAGCTTTGGCCGGAGCTTTTTACCAGTAATTTCATCATTTCCCAGGATTTCAAACTTAGAAATCAGGGGGTTTTCCTTAACTGTATAGACCAGACGGATTCCGTCTTTCTCAGGATTGCCTACTACATAAATATCTTCAAAATAACCGGTTTTAAAAAGACGTTTAACATCCTGACTAATCGTCTTTTTACTTAATATCTTGCCTGCCTTCATTTCAATTCTGGCCAGAATCGTGCCACTTTCAACATAACGATTTCCGGCGACTTCGATAGAGGAGACTCTCTTTTCACCCTCCTGCTCTGCAGACAATCCAGCCGTCGGCAACAGAGCCAGTGCAATAGCAAAAAGCACACTGCAGTCATGTGAAAACAACCTTTGGAAAACAGTGCGCATTCTAACCTCTAAACAACCGTAATAAATCATTATAAAATGCAAATAGCATCAACATGACGATCAGACTTATTCCGATAATCTGGGTTCGTTCCATCGTTGTCGGAGAGAGAGGTTTGCCTCTCACTTTTTCAAGCGCGATGTATACCAGATGTCCCCCATCAAGGACGGGGACAGGAAGAAGATTCAAGACGGCGAGGTTAACTGAAATAAGAGCTAAAAACGACATGAAAGCTATCAAGCCCAATTCGGCTGTTTTTCCTGCCAGTTGTGCTATGGCAATCGGCCCACCCAGATTCTCGGGTGAAATGGCAGAGGTGACCATCTTGCCCAACACCTGAATCGTCATCGTGGTCATTTCCCATGTACGTTTGAATCCAAAAAAGAGGCCTTCAACAACACCCATTCGGTACATTACAGGTTCATGAATGGGAGAAGCCGCCAGACGCACACCAATTCTTCCGTAACCGGAATCATCGACGGCGGGAATGACACTAAGATTCAGAATGGTTTCACCCCGCTGAACCTGAAAAAAGACAACCTCCCCTGCCCTGCTGCGAATGATCTCAATCAGTTCTCTTATATTGGTAACGGGTTCGTCCTGAACCTGGAAAATATGGTCCCCGGGCAGTACGCCCCCCTGCTTCGCCGCAGAATTCACTGCAACCGAATCAATCACTACCTTAACACCGGGGGAAATTCCAAGTGCTGTCTCTGAAACATTAACCAGCAGAACATCCTGTTCAGTAGGAGAGAGATGGAACCCAAGCGGTATAACCGTCCCGTTACGATCCACTTCCATCACCGCACTGTTACCGGCAACCTGCTTCATCTTCTCTTCGACCTGCGACCACGAGTGGACAGGAGAGCCGTTCAACGTACGGATAATATCTCCTTCCAGCATACCTGACTGTTCAGCCACAGATGCAGGGGAAATGTTTCCAATCACAGGGGGAACCACCAACTGGCCGATCCAGCCGATTAACATGTAGGCCAGAATTGCAAAGAAAAAATTGAACAGCGGCCCTGCTACAGCTACGGATGCTCTCTTCCACGGCGGCTGAACATCAAATGCACGCAACCTCTCTTCATCAGAGAGTGGCTGTTCGGTATCTTCACCCTGTTCTGACGGGTTTTCACCCAGCATTTTGACATAACCACCAAGTGGAATGGCTGCAATAATATATTGAACCTCTCCATCTCTGCTCCGCCATGATATCAGTGCCGGGCCAAAGCCGATCGAGAACTTCTCAACCTTAATACCAAGCTTTCTGGCAACAATAAAATGACCATATTCATGCACGGCAATAAGTAGCGAAATGGCAACAATGAATGCCAATGTTGTGTGCAATGTCTCTAACACCTTGCTATCACCTCTTCTGTTAAACGGCGTGCTTCGCGGTCATGCAACCATACATCCGCTATCGTTTCCACAGGGAGACTGTTCACCTGAGAGAGTACTGATTCAACGCTCTCGACAATCTCCATAAATCCGATTTTTCGATTGCGGAATGCCTGATTGGCAATTTCATTTGCAGCATTAAAGGCAATGGCCAGCGAGTCTTCGCCTCCCATCACATCCTGCACCAGTCGCATGGCAGGAAAGCGCTTTTCATCAACTTCCTGAAATTCAAGCGTTCCCGTTTTTGCCAGATCAAGCCATGGGATTCCGCTGGCAAGACGCGACCCGGACTGCATGGCATAAGCAATAGGTGAACGCATATCAGGCTCTGCCAGCTGTGCCAGGACTGAGCCATCCCGATACTCAACCATGGCATGAATAATACTCTGTGGGTGGATGATTGCAGAGAGTTTTTCAGGCGGCATATCAAATAGCCATCTCGCCTCAATCAACTCCAGTGCTTTGTTCATCATGGTTGCTGAATCAACACTGATCTTGGCACCCATATCCCAGTTTGGATGGGCTATTGCCTCTTCCGGTGTCACATCACAGAGCGTTTCGGGGTCCCTGTTTCTGAACGGTCCTCCCGAAGCAGTAAGGGTTATTTTTGTTACCGAATCGTGATCGTGTCCGGCCAGAGCCTGATGCACTGCAGCATGCTCGGAGTCAACCGGTATGACAGTAGCACCATGCTCATCTGCTTCCTGCATAA
>WSZY01000035.1 GCA_013139875.1 Mariprofundaceae bacterium
AGGAACTTTAAGCACCGCAAGCTCCATCAGGTTACGAGCAATCGCCTCACTCTGACCACGCTCCTCGGCATCAATCCCCGGCCACGCACCGGCCGTATCGATAAAGGTCATCACCGGCATGTCAAAACGTTCCGCCAGCTTAAAGAGACGCAGTGCCTTGCGGTAACCTTCAGGTCTGGCCATGCCAAAATTACGTTTCAGTTTCTCTTTGGTATCCCGCCCTTTCTGATGCCCGACAATCATCACCGAATGCTCACCGAATTTGGCGATTCCACCTACAATCGCCCCATCATCAGCGAACGCACGGTCACCATGCAGCTCCTGGAATTCATCAAAAATAAGTGGCACATAATCAAGAAAATTCGGGCGGTCCGGGTGACGTGAAAGCTGTGCTATCTGCGCCCGGCTTGCTTTGATATAGGTCTGCTCGACAAGTCTGTCCCGCTTCTTGCTCAGACGTTCCACCTCTTCGGCAATATTCACCTCGGAATCAGCACCCATCTGCGACAACTCATCAATTTTTTCCGTCAGTTCAGCAATCGGACGCTCAAATTCAAGATAACTGTAGGCCATCTTACTGCTCCTCTTAAATCATCCGCAAAAAGCTTCCTGCCTTTTGCTTTTATCGCTCCGGCGGCACACGCCCGCCTACGTTTACGAGCTCATGATATTGACTCGGACCATCCATAGCCCTCGTCCTACGGGCGGCTTGCAGCCGTCCAAACGGCTTTCCTGCCTTTTTGTCACTCGCCGCACATCCATGTGCGGAAGGTTCTTATCCCCACCCGTGGATGAGTGATGAGGCAAAGGCCAGAGCAGGAACATTGTAGGCCGTACCAATCAACTCTTCCAGCCCTTCCCGCCGCCACTCGTTTCAGGCTTCCACGGTCTACACCGAATATGTACAGACTCCGGTCCGAAACGCTCCTTCAGCCACAACTCTACATCACGATCCCAACATAGTAGCGGTTTTGACTCCAGTTCGGCAATGCTGCCATCAGGAAGGCGGACATGAAACTGAAACCGGACATCTCCCGGCTTTTCCTGGCCCAACGCCTTGATTTCTGAAATGATCGACGCATCCCAGGCAATGCTGCTGCTCTCAACGAGAACCTTTGCAACCAGTGAAGGAAAAATCTCATCCAGAAGTTTAACTGCCTCAACAATCAATACCGGTTCATCTTTAGAGGCATCCACACGTGCAGCCAGCAACAGTGGTTGATCAGCGTTCCAGATATCACGGCTGCCCTCGTAGAGCTTGGCAAAACAGATCGCTTCCGCCCTGCCAAAAAGATCCTCTACCTGTATAAATGCCATGGTACCACGCCCACCCTTGTGCTCCCTGATCGAGCTGACCCCGACAGGGATCACCACATTCGACTGGTCTGCAACCTCAGTCAGCTGGCTCAGATTCAGATCACCAAGACCGCTGGTTCCGGCCAGATACTCCTCCAGTGGATGGCCTGTCAGGTAGAAGCCCAGCACCTCACGCTCCACCTGCAGACACTCACCCTGACTCCACTCAGGCACATTGGGAAAGAGCCCGTAACCATCGCCACTCGCCTCCGCCACCTCAAACAGGGCGGACTGCTGGCTCAGATGCTCCCTGCGCCTGCGAAGCGCCTCATCCAGTGCCTCGGCAAGGCCCGTAAGTCCTGCGTGCACATGCGGAACAACTGCATGCATCGCACCGGCTTTGATCAGAGCCTCACATATCCGCTTATTCATGGTGCGCTCAGGTAGCCTGATGATCATATCTTCAAAGGTTGTAAAGGCACCACTCTTCTCCCGGGTTTCCACCAGGGCTTCAATAGCCGCCTTACCCACCCCTTTGATTGCACCGAGGCCATAACGGATTGCATTGCCTTCAGGAACAAACTCCCAGTTGGATGCATTGATATCAGGAGGCAAAATCTCAATATCCATACCGCGGCAATCATTAATCAGTGTTGCCACCTTATCGGTTGTCCCCATATCACAGGATAGGGTTGCCGCCATGAATGTCTGAGGAAAATGTGTTTTCAGATAAGCTGTCTGATAGGAGATCAGTGCATAGGCAGCCGAATGGGATTTGTTGAACCCATAACCTGCAAATTTCTCCATCAGGTCGAAAATCTGCTCGGCTTTGTCAGTAGGAACCTTCTGCTTCTCTGCTCCCTCCATGAAAATTTTCCGCTGTTTGGCCATCTCTTCAGCTTTCTTTTTACCCATTGCACGCCTGAGCATATCAGCCTGACCCAGTGTGTACCCGGCCAGTACCTGAGCGATCTGCATCACCTGCTCCTGGTAGAGAATCACACCATTGGTCTCCTGCAGAATCGGCTTCAATTGAGGTACCTGGTAGACAATCTCCTGACGCCCGTGCTTACACTCGATAAAGGTATCCACCATGCCGGACTCAAGTGGCCCCGGACGATAAAGTGCCACTAGTGCAATAACATCCTCAAAACAGTCCGGCTTCAGGCGTGTCAGCAGGTCACGCATACCGGACGATTCCACCTGGAAAACGGCACCTGTCTGTCCACGCTGCATCAGCTTGAATGTATCAGGATCATCCAGCGGAATTGTCTCAATATCAAAGGATTCATGCCCCTGCTGTTTCCTGATCAGCTTGCAGGCCAGATCAATAACAGTAAGTGTTTTCAAGCCGAGAAAATCAAATTTGACCAGCCCCATCTTCTCCGAATTGATCATATCCCACTGAACTACCTGCCCCTCTCCACCGGAGACTTTAAACAGTGGTGCGGTCTCAACCAGCGGGTCCCTGCCAATAATCACGCCCGCCGCATGTGTGCCGGCATTGCGGTGCATCCCCTCAAGCCGGTGAGCAAGTTCGAAGAGGCGTGCCACCTCATCATCATCCTTGACCATCCTGGCCAGCCGGGGCTCCTCAACCAGTGCCTTATCAAGGGTCATCTTAAGATCGTTGGGTATCAGTTTGGCAATGGTGTTGACCTGCCCGAGCTCCATACCCAATACCCGGCCCATATCGCGAATCACTGCCTTGGCCTTCATCGAACCGTAGGTGATAATCTGTGCCACTTTGTCTTCGCCATACTTTTTCGTGACGTAGTCAATCACCTCTCCACGACGACTCATACAGAAATCGATATCGAAATCCGGCATGGAGACACGTTCCGGATTAAGGAATCGTTCAAACAGCAGGCCGTACCTGATCGGATCCAGATTGGTAATGCCGAGCACATAGGCAACCAGCGAACCGGCGCCTGATCCACGCCCGGGGCCAACCGGAATTCCCTGTTTTTTAGCCCACATGATAAAGTCCGATACGATCAGGAAGTAGCCGGGAAACCCCATCTGTTCAATAACATCAAGCTCAAATACAAGGCGTTTATCATACTCATCCCGCACAGCTTCCGGGCGATTAGCCATAATGGTCGGCCAGAGAGTCTCCAGCCCCTCCCGGGAGAGTTCACGGATATACTCTCTCAACTCCATTCCATCCGGTGCCTGAAAGTCGGGCAGCTGGTAATTCCCGAATTGCAGATCCACATTGCAGCGATTGGCGATGTGTACAGCATTCTCCAGTGCCTCCGGCACATCTTCAAACAGTGCCTCCATCTCATCATAGGACTTCAGGTAGCACTCGGGTGTGAAATGGCCGGAGACATCGTCATGGATAGTTCTGTTCTGCTGCAACGCCAGCATCGCCTCAAAGGCATGAAAATCTTCACGATTCAGAAAGTGGGCGTTGTTGGCGGCAACCAGTGGAATATCAAGTTCATGGGCCAACTCAATCAGCTGGTGATTGATATCCTCCTGCCCTGCCAATCCATGCCGCTGCAACTCAATAAAGAAGCCGTCCTCATGGAATATCTCCCTGTACTCCCTGGCCACACTGCGTGCCTGCCTCTCATTCCCCTTTTGTAATAGCTGTTCAATCTCACCATTCCAGCCGGATGAGAGGGCAATCAATCCGGTTCCGTACTGCCGCAACAGGTTTTTATCGATACGGGGCTTATAGTAGAATCCCTCCAGGTGACCGATCGAAGTGAGCTTCATCAGATTCTTCCAGCCGTGATTGTTACGCGCCAGCAGTACGATCTGTGGATAGCGGGGTGCACGCGGTCCTTCGCTGACTCGCTTGGTATAGTCATCACAGAGATAGAATTCACAGCCCAGAATCGGCTTGATCCCCAGACGCATCGCCTTTGAATAGAACTCAATGGCACCAAACAGGTTACCATAGTCGGTAATAGCAAGTGCTGGCTGACGTAACTCAACTGCCCTGTCCAGCATCCCCTGTAGCGTCATGGCTCCGGAGAGAAGAGAGAAATCAGAGTGGTTGTGCAGATGTACAAAGGGCGAGAAACGCATCCCCGCAGACTATGGTTCTCTCACACTTTTCTCAATTCAAACTCTCCTGACTGCCACGCGGCTAGCATGCCGGGCAATCTCTGTGTAGGCTGCCCCGCTAATAAATATATGAGTGAGGTTTGATCATGGCTTTTGTAGTAACTCAGCTTTGCAAAGATTGCGTTGATACCGCCTGTGTCGCCGTCTGTCCGGTAGACTGTTTCTATCAGCCAAAAGAGACCTCGGATGCTCATCCGAACATGCTCTTTATCTCTCCCGAAGAGTGCATCGACTGCGCAGTTTGCGAGCCGGAGTGCCCATGGGAAGCGATCTACCCGGAAGAGGATGTTCCCGAGGTGTTTGAAGCTGATATTGTGTTGAACGAACTCTGCGACAGCGAGCGTGATGCATTCGATCTGGCCGAAGTGACCGATCACGAACCTCCAACACCGGAAGAAGTTGCTGCCCAGAAGGCGAAGTACGGCCTCTGATTCAATCAACGTGGACGGCT
>WSZY01000129.1 GCA_013139875.1 Mariprofundaceae bacterium
AGGGGCAGGCGAATGAATATCTGGGCAACTTTCCAATGGATGTATGGGCCGATGGAGAAGGTTCAGAAGCCGTTATGGCAGCGCTTCGTGCCGGCCGTAATACAAGCTGGTTTATGACTAAAGAGAAAAACCTGAAGATGGCCGCACTCTTTCTTGAAGATCAAGGCGGCAAGCGACTTCTGCCGGGTGACAGGCAGGTGGTTGAGCGGCAGGTGAAGCTGCATGCAGCACTTGCGGAGAGGCTTTCTGAGGGAGAAGGTTCAGCAAGCGGAATTCAATCACTGAGGGGTGAGTGGACTGTTGACGGCAGAGTGGTGGCCAATATCGTATTATCGATTGATAGCACTGTTTCAATCACACCATTGGAGCTTATGCCCGGCCCCCATGTTGTACGTCTGCGTATTCCGGGCCAGCAGGGAGTCCGTATGGAGGCCAACCCATTTCTTCTGAGTGTGAAACAGTGACCTGTAAAAAGTATGATTCGGGGCATCCTGCTCCTCACCCTTCGGGCGGAAAGACCGTCCAAATAGGCTATCCTGCCGATTTGTCCTGCCTTTTGCCCGGGTGTGGCAAGAGAGAGATGACTGTCATGGTGTTCACGAATACTGGCGTGTTCGCCCGCCATCTGTGGCAGGCAGGGTAGTTACCATGCTGGTCACCATTCATCAGCCAAATTACCTTCCATGGGCCGGTTTCTTTCATAAGTGGCTGATTTCAGATGCCTTCATCATTCTTGATACAGTTCAATACCATAAAAATGAGTGGCAGAATCGTAATCGGATCAAGACAGCGAATGGGGCCCAATGGTTAACGGTTCCTGTTTCATACCGCTTGCCTCAGACCATCCAGGAGGTGGGTATAGCTTCTCCGGGTTGGGCCCGCAAGCAGGTTTCCGCCATTGAGCAGGCGTATGCCAGAGCCCCCTATCTAAACGACTACTGGCCTGAGTTGCGTGAGGTGCTATCAAAGCCTTGGGGGCGGGTTGCAGAGCTGAATATAGCAGTGATCCGGTTGCTGGGAGAGGTGTTGGGATGTCGTGCTCCGCTTTACCTGGCATCGGAAATGAAGACGGTCTCAACGAACCCGACCGGGCGGCTTGTTTCACTCTGCAAAGAGCTGGGTGGTGATGCTTATCTTTCCGGTCGTGAGGGGCGAGGCTATCTGGAAGCGGATAGTTTCAGTGAAGCAAAAATTGAGCTCTGGTTTCAGGAGGTGGAGGCATCGCACTACCCTCAACTGCATGGATCGTTCATTTCACACTTGTCGGTCATCGATATGCTGTTTAATCTGGGTCCAGCAACACCGGAGATAATTCTTCAAATGGGAGACAAAAGACAATGAGCACTATACTTGCACTGGCTCCACATCCGGATGATATTGAAATTGGCTGTGGTGGCACTCTCGCTGTTCATGCAGATCGAGGTGATGATGTACACCTGTTTGTTGCAACTGAAGGGGGTATTGGTGGCAGCGCCGATATTCGCAAATCGGAACAGCAGAAATCTGCCGGAATTCTGGGTATCCATAAGATTCACTGGGGGGGCTGTTCGGACACCTCTCTTCCAGAGCAGGCGATGGCACTGATGGCGACACTTGAGAAGGTCATGCAGCAGGTGCAGCCGGACAGTGTTTATGTGAATTATCGCGATGATACCCATCAGGATCACCGGGTTCTGGCCCAGGTGGCCAATTCGGTGACGCGTTATGTTCCCAATGTGCTGGCCTATGAGACGCCCTCATCCGTCGGTTTCGATCCGACACTTTTTATGGACATCAATGATACGATGTCGCGTAAGACAGAGGCGCTTGAGGCGCATGCATCTCAGCTGGAGCGTACCCATCTGAAGCTGAATATTGTTGAGATCGCTCTTGCAACGGCTCATTTCCGGGGCGTGCAGGGTAAACTCAGCTGTGCTGAGGGCTTCATGCCGATACGTATGCGTTTATGATGGACTCTTTTTACACTGTGCTGCGTTGTTTTTTTGCTTATGTGCTTTGCGCACATGGCACTCAAAATGCCTTGTATAGCACAAACATTATCACCCAGCGGGGCTGTAATAGTTTACTGCTTTGAAGGAAGGATTTGAATGATTCCTCACTCCCGTCCTGTTTTTGGGCAATCCTTTACGGATAGACTGGTTCAGGTGGCTGAATCCGGCCATGTGGCTATGGGTGATGAAACACTCGCTCTGGAGCGGGATATTGCCCGACGGATTCAAAAAGAGTCTGCTGTTGCTGTCGATTCCGGAACCAGTGCGATCACACTGGCACTGAGGGCTCTGGCTGCAGCCGGGGGCGGCAACAGGGTCGGCATACCTGCTTACACCTGCAGCTCGGTTCTCTATGCTGTTCTGGCTGCAGGCTTTGAGCCTGTCTGTATGGATTGCGGTGAGGATCTGCGTCTGATTCCGGAGCAGGCTCTGAAACAGGCTGCTTCACTTGATGCTCTGATTTTAGTACACCCGTTCGGCATGGTTGAATCGATGGCCGCTGAAGCCTGGCCATGCCCTGTGATTGAGGATATTGCCCAGGCAGCCGGGGCAGAGCTGAATGGAAGGCCTGTCGGCAGTTTTGGTGACGTTACCATTGCCTCGTTTTATGCCACCAAGCCATGGGGTGGAGCCTATGGCGGTATGGTCGCATCAGATGATCGTGCACTTTGTGAGGTGATTAAAGCCATGAGAGATCCTGACGGAGCTGTTCAGCTTCAGGACTATGCGGGGCATCATCAGCTTTCCGACCTGCATGCAGGCATGGCGAATGTGCGTTTGGAATCTGTTGTTGATGAGCAGAGCACCCGTGAGGCTCTGGCTCATGTGATAGATGGCTGGTTCAATGGTGAACCGGTTGCTCCGGTAGCGGGTATCCATCAGGGGAACCGGTATCGTTATCTTATCCGGACGGCAGGAGAGGCCGAATCTTTTAT
>WSZY01000222.1 GCA_013139875.1 Mariprofundaceae bacterium
AGAGATTCTTGCACTCACCTTCACCCGCAAAGCTGCAGCAGAGATGCGAAATCGTGTGGTTCAGTCACTGCGTATGGAGAAACCTGCAGATCAATCATCCCATAAAATGGATACCTTTCGACTGGCAGAGCAGGCACTGAAACGTTCATCTGAAAAGGGGTGGAGGCTGACTGAAAACCCCAACCGGCTCCCTATCATGACAATTGACAGCCTGACCGGATCACTGGCCAGGCAACTTCCTCTGCTCTCAGGGCTGGGCGAAATGCCGGCACCAAGCGAACATGCCGTGGCTGCATACCGGGAGGCAGTTGAATCAACCCTGGATGAGGCCATACGACACGATTCAATGGCCGTGGAAACCCTGTTGCTGCATCTGGATCATAATATGGTTCAATTGATTGAGCTGATATCCGAAATGCTGGGAAACCGCGAGCAGTGGCTCAGCTATATCGGTGAGTTCGGACGCCAGACTGATCAACTTCGGCAGATGCTTGAAGTGAATATGGCCGGGTGGATGCTCCAACAACTACAAAAGTGTAACGATCTGATGCCGATCGGAGTCCGGATCGAGCTTGTAGCGCTCGCCCGGTTCACCGCAGACAACGGTGGTAACCCCGCACTGGGAAGCATTGAAACATGGCCGGAATCTACACTGGAGTCACTGGAAACCTGGCAGCTTCTCGCAAACTTCCTGTTGACCGGCAGTGGTACCGGATTCAAAAAGCGTCTTGCCAAAAATGACGGTTTTCCTGCGCCTGCAAAAGCTGAAAAAGTGGCAATGACTACGATATTAGATCTGTTAACTGCTACTCCCGCTCTTTTAGAGTCTCTGCAAACCGTTCGGGAACTTCCGGGAAACGCTCAGATTGATGAAAGTCAGTGGCAGGTTCTCAAAGCACTGTTTGAGCTGTTGCCTCTGGCCGTACTCAGGCTCCAGCAAATCTTTGCAAGGGATGGCAGTGCCGACTTTACCGAAATCATCTTACGGGCACTCGGGGCCCTTACTGATGCCAATGACAACCCATCCGATCTGCTGCTAAAGCTCGACTATCGCATTCACCATATTCTGATTGATGAGTTTCAGGATACCTCGGAGCTTCAGATCAGACTGTTAAGATGCCTCTCTTCCGGATGGCAGCAGGAGGATGGCCGAACCCTTTTCATGGTCGGTGATCCCATGCAATCGATCTACCGCTTTCGCAAAGCTGAAGTTGGTCTCTTTCTGCAGGCCGCCGGCAACAGTGCCGGGTTACCACAGGTCTCGGAACAGAAGCTGATACGGAACTTCCGCTCAGCACCCGCCATTGTAGATTGGGTGAACCGTGCTTTTGCATCCATTTTCCCTGTAGAACAGAATATCTCAAACGGAGCCATCTCCCACGCCAGTGCAGATGCAGCGCTCTCACATCAGGGGAGTGTACACCTGCACCTGCAAGAGGGTGAAAATGAGATAACTGAAGCCGGTGAAATCGTCAATCTGATCAGAGAGGCGAGAGAGAGAGGCCGGTCTGTTGGCGTGCTTTCGCGGACTCGAAAACAGCTACATGCCATCATGCCTGCACTGAGTGATGCTGGTATCCCCTTCCGTGCCCTGAAAATACTTCCTCTGAACAGTCAGCCTGAGATTCGTATGTTAAGGGCACTGACCCGTGCACTACTGCATCCGGCAGACAGGGTTGCATGGGTAGCGCTTCTACGAGCCCCCTGTTGCGGTTTATGCAGTGCGGATCTGTTCTCACTGATAGCTGGAGATGAAAGACCCATCTGGGATATCATCAATCAAATGCCTTTGAAAACAGAGCTGACAACAGAGATCAGGGGCCGAATTGTTCATCTTGGAGAAGCTCTGAAACCATGCATGTCAGTCAGTGGCAAAACCGGCGTTCGAAAACTGGTTGAGGCAGCATGGTTGCGGCTTGGCATGCCCGGTTATTCGGGTGATATGGCAGGGGTGAATGTGGAGACTGTTCTGTCACTGATTGATGAGCTTGATGGCGATAGAACAGTTACCGGTTTCATTGATTTTGAACTGTTTGATGAGCGTCTTGAGAAACTCTATGCCGCACCGGACAGTTCCAGAGAGGCTGCTCAGGTTGAACTGATGACCATGCATGGTGCCAAGGGTCTGCAGTGGGAGACTGTGATTCTCCCGGCACTTGGAAAACCACCCAAAAGCAGCCACTCACCCCTGCTTGCTTTCACAAACATTGAAATCAACCATAAAAGTTCACTGTTGATCGCACCAAAAGGTGAGACACGAACCAAAGACCCTCTCTACAAAATGATCCAGAAGATCGAAAAAGAGAGAGAGAACAACGAATTGGCACGCCTGCTCTATGTCGCCACCACACGCGCTGAAACAGAGCTTCATATGCTCGGTCATCTCTCCGGCAGCAGTGGTAAAGCCGCCAGAGGCTCACTCCTCTCCCTGCTGCTTAAGCAGGGTGATGATTGCTTCGCTGCAAATGTCTCATTTATTGAACAGTGTGAATCGGTTAAAGCGGATGAGAAGCTTCCGCTTCAACGTTTTAAAACAGTTCCTGAACCCCCTGCCCTTACAGAACCGGCACCGGACCATGGCACTATCCATGAAATCGAGTTCGGCTGGGCTGGAGCTGAAGCGGCTCCGATCGGTAACACACTGCATGCAATGCTGCAGCAGGTTGCCGAACTCGGTGTGGAGAACTGGAGTGGTGAACAGACCGCTGAAGCAACTCAATCCATGCAGCGCATGTTGATTGCGGAGGGGCTGTCCGGTGAGCTTCTCACATCTGCCCTTAGCCGTTGTAGCTCGGGCCTTGAACAGGCACTAAAGAGTGAGAGAGGCCGCTGGATTC
>WSZY01000165.1 GCA_013139875.1 Mariprofundaceae bacterium
AGAGACACTTCTGGCACAGGCAGCAGTTAAATTTGATGAGTCAGTTGATGTTGCGATTAAGCTGGGCGTTGATCCCCGTCAGGCTGATCAGATGGTTCGTGCTTCGATCTCACTGCCAAACGGCACCGGTAAGACAGTACGCGTTGCTGTTTTCGCAAAAGGTGCGAAAGCTGAAGAGGCTGAAAAAGCCGGTGCTGATGTTGTCGGTGCTGAAGACCTTGTAGCAAAGGTTAAAGAAGGCTTCATGGAGTTTGATCGTGTGGTTGCAACACCGGACATGATGGCACAGGTGGGCCAGTTGGGGCGTGTGCTGGGTCCTCGCGGCCTGATGCCGAATCCCAAGCTTGGCACGGTGACCATGGATGTGGCCAAGGCAGTGGGCGCAATCAAGTCAGGTCAGATTGAAGTGCGTGTGGATAAGGCCGGTGTAATTCATGCAACGGTTGGTCGGCGCTCGTTCGATGCGGCCAAGCTGAATGAGAATATCGATCATCTACTCGCTGAGCTGAATCGTCTGAAGCCTGCTTCTGCCAAGGGCCGTTACATGCAGAGCGTGGTTATCTCATCCACGATGGGTGTAGGCGTGCGTGTGGATGTGGCTACTTTATAGTAGATACGCGAAAGGCATCCCTGCCTTTCGCTTGTGACGCAGTGCGAATTTTGCGAAATCCACACTGCTTGCTAAAGCCGCACATCCGTGTGCGGAGTTGGTGCTCCACTCAGAAGAGTGGGTGGAAGCTTTAAGTAGCTTCCTGGAAAAAAGATAGCTGGTTTGATCTGTAAAAGGGGATAACTGGCTAAAATACGATCCGTCCAAGACTGCGGGAGTCAATATCTTCGGATAGCGGCTTAATCGGTTGAAAGACTTGTCCTGCATAGATGGAGTGTGAGCTCGCTTGCGCGGATCGAATAAAGCAAGGGGGTAGAAGTGAATCGAGAAGACAAACAACGTGTTGTTGACGATCTTCATGCTGCCTGGTCTGAGTCAACTGCGGGTGTGGTAACCCACTACCGTGGATTGACAGTCTCCCAGATGGGAGACCTTCGTCGTCGCCTGCAACAGGCTGATGTATCTTTACAGGTTGTAAAGAACACATTGGCTCGTCTCGCAGCTGAAGGCACAGACTTTAAGGTTGCTGAAGAGCTGTTTACCGGACCTGTTGCAATCGCATACGGCAAAGACCCAGTGGGGATGGCTAAAGCGATTTCAGATTTTGCTAAAGAGAACAAAGCCTTGGAAATCCGGGGTGGAGTACTTGACGGCAAAGCGATTGATGTAGCAGGAATCAAAGCATTGGCAAGCCTGCCATCGCGTGAAGTTTTGTTGGCCAAGATGTTGGGCAGCATGCAGTCACCGATCAGCGGTTTTGTTCGTACTTTGAATGAAATTCCATCTTCATTCGTTCGTGTGCTGGCAGCAGTCCGCGATCAGAAAGAGGCAGCGTAAACATATCGTTCACGAAACCAATTTATTCAATAAGCAAAATAATAAGAGGAGCTAATACTTAAAAATGGCTAAAGCATTAACAAAAGATGAGTTGATTACCGCAATTGAGACAATGTCCGTTCTGGATCTGTCTGAACTGGTTTCAGCTCTGGAAGAAAAATTCGGCGTATCTGCTGCTGCATCTGTAGCTGTAGCTGCAGCACCTGCTGCAGGCGGCGAAGCTGCTGCAGAAGAGAAGACGGACTTTGATGTTGTTCTTACTGCTGTAGGCGACAAGAAGATTCAGGTAATCAAGGCAGTACGTGAAGTTACTGGTCTAGGCCTGAAAGAAGCTAAAGAGGTTGTAGATAGTGCACCCAAGGCTGTGAAGGAAGGCGTTCCTGCTGCTGAAGCTGAAGAGCTGAAGGCTAAGCTGGAAGAAGCTGGCGCATCTGTAGAGCTGAAATAAATCAGCCAGTTGCATACGTCACTATATAAGTGAATGAGAGGTCAACCCCGGTAGTTTCGGCTACCGGGGATTGGCCTTTTCTGCGCTTAGGAAAGCCGATTGCATGGGTGGTTTTCTTAAGTGGAAATAAAGAAGCTGATAACTTCTGACAGGTAATTTCGACCGAGGTAATTATGGGCAAACAAGCTGCTGTTAAACGTATTCGCAAGAACTTTGGAAGTATTGATTCGGTAATCGGCATGCCGAACATGCTTCAGTTACAAGTGGACTCATACCAGGAATTTGTTGGTGTGGGCAAGGGTTCAACAGAGATTAACGGGGCGCGTCTGGCATCAGTGTTCCAGAATATTTTTCCCGTAAAAGATTATGGTGGAAATGCAGAACTCCATTTTGAGGGGCTTGATTATAATCCACCCCGTTATGACCTCGATGAGTGCCGCCGTCGTGACCTGACCTATGCACTGCCTGTAAAGGTGAAGCTGCGCTTGAAGATATTCGGCGATGCTGAGAAGGGCGCTAAACGTAAAGTAAAAGAGGTTCGTGACCAGTCTGTATATATGGGTGAAATCCCGTTGATGACTGATTATGGCTCATTCATTATTAATGGAACCGAGCGCGCTATTGTATCGCAGATGCACCGCTCTCCCGGTGTTTTCTTCGATCATGACAAGGGCAAAACCCATGCATCGGGTAAATTCCTGTTTA
>WSZY01000072.1 GCA_013139875.1 Mariprofundaceae bacterium
ATCTCTGGATGCACTGCATAAAAACCAGCTACCGAAAGCCTTTGAAGAGTTAATGCTGGCTGATAAAATCAATCCGAATCAGCCTGAAACCCTGAACCTGCTGGCCTATTCATGGTATCTGTATGGCGACATGAAAAAGTCTGAGCTGTACTACAAACGAGCCATACAAGCGGGTGGAGGATCAGCAATCCATAACAACTATGGAGGGCTTCTTCTTGAGCTGAAGCGTTTTGATGAAGCTAAAAAACAGCTGGAAAAGGCACTTGAGGATCCGCGTTACCGAAACCAGTATAAAGCACGTATCAACCTTGGTGACGCTTTGATGGGCTTAAAGCAGTATGATGAAGCAATCAGTGTCTATCGGAATGCTGACAGGTTTGGCTCAAGACAGACCCTCTCCCGTATTAAGGAGGCTCGGGCATATGTTGCATCTGACCGCCTTGATGATGCCCGGACTCTCTACGAAACCATGCTCAGGGAAGATCCGAAGAATCGGGCCGTTATGGAAGGGTTGCTTGAGGTGCTGAAACTTCAAAAGGATTACCCTGCGGCCCGTACACGATTGAGAATGTTCAGGAATCAGTCAGCTTCAAAACCGGATCGTGCCTGGGCGTCCGATGAACTGGAGAAGCTTCGCTAACCATGAGTAGCCAGACGGGCGAGTGCCCTGAGAATATACAGGAGGCATCCTCCCGTGAAGAGCTTCTGCTGGAGCTTTCAGGTTGTCTGAAACGCGCGCGCGAAGCACAGCAGCTTAGCATTGAAGAGATTGCTCTCTCGCTGAAGCTGCGGCTTGTCTATCTTCATGCCCTGGAATCCGGCAACTGGGATGAAATGCCGGGTGAAGTCTATGCAATTGGTTTTCTGAAACAGTATGCGGCCTATCTGGATGTTGATGTCAGCGAATCTGTGAAGCTGCTGAAAACAGGAGAATATATACTTACAAAACCGCTGACTTTTCCCGACGCTCCCCTTGCTCCAAACAAAACATGGGTCATTGTTGCCGCCCTGGCATTCATTGTTCTCTTTATTCTTTTTAACCTCTTTGATGGCAGCGATTCAGACAGGGTCTCACCGCCATCCGAAAAATCAGAAGTTGATCCCTCCAATGTACCATTGGCTCAGGATGAAACAGTTCCAGCGCCGGTAGATGAAACTGAAATGTCATCAACAGAGGATCCTGCAGTAGAAATCGAGGCATCTCCTGAAGCAGCTGAAGGGGAAGTCTCTGATATCGTGGTCACCCATCAATACAGACTGACGGCAGTGGATGCTGATGTCTGGTTACAACTCTCCTCACCCGGTGAACCTCCACTCCTGCTTCAGGAGGCACTTCTTAAACCGGGAGAGAGCATGGAAATTGAGCATGTTTCGACATCTCTACTGCTGACCTGCGGTAATCCGATTGCTCTGCAGGTCGAGATAGATGGCAAACTGATCTTTGCATCCGGAAGCCTCGGCAAGGCCGAAAAAGTACTCAGAGACTTCACCCTTACTACTGATAATCAGTAGTCGCCCCACCCTGCCACGCAGCACTGAGGACTTGTCATTTTCAGCCTGCTGTTGCAGCCTTTAGCTTGATGTGCACGGATGCACAAATGCCGTGAATGCAGGATGCATGGAGCGGTCAATTCAGATGGGGGATCGTTCATGAACACAGCAACATTGGAAGCTGCTCGCCGAAACATGGTTGAATACCAGATTCGGTGCTGCAAAGTGCTGGATTCGGAGCTTCTGGATATGATCGAATCCCTGCCTCGTGAAGAGTATCTTCCGGAGAGTCTACGCAGTCTGGCATACATGGAAGGGCATGTTCCCCTCCCCTGTAATCAGGAGATGCTCAGCCCTCTCCAGGAAGCCAGTATTATGAACACTCTTCAACTGACCGGTTCAGAAAGAGTGCTTGAAATCGGAACCGGTACCGGATTTCTAACAACCATGCTTGCCATGCGTACCGGGGAAGTTGTGAGCTGTGAAATTCATGATGAACTTGCTCAGCTTTCCAAAGACAACCTGGAATCACACGGCGTCAGCAACGCCAGGGTTGTTCATGTTAATGCCATGGATGCAGGGCAGCTTGCCGGAGCGGGCATTAACGGGTCATTTGATGTTATCGTCCTCTCTGCAGCCCTTGAAGAGATCCCTGAGCATATTAAGGCGTTGCTGGCCGACAGTGGTCAAATTGTCGCCTTTATTGGCAAGAATCCGGTTCTCTCACTTGTTCACATGGACTATCGGGGCTCTGCCTGTACTAAAACAGCTCTGTTTGAGACCCTGTTGCAGAATATGGAAGGACTGCCGGAAAAACGCGAATTTATCTTTTAAAATCACTGCAGCA
This sequence comes from Mariprofundaceae bacterium, assembly GCA_013139875.1. Classification (GTDB taxonomy): domain Bacteria; phylum Pseudomonadota; class Zetaproteobacteria; order Mariprofundales; family Mariprofundaceae; genus WSZY01. The sequence goes on from WSZY01000072.1 coordinate 2,339, forward strand.
CTCTTCAACAGGCAGAAATTGCGCCCCGGCTTCAAGCTTTCCTCTATCGATTTTATCTTCCTGCCGTTAGGCTTTCGCCATGCCCAAACAGAGTTCAAACAAAACAGCTGACACTGCCCGCCGTAAACTGCTTCTGGGAGGATCGGCCGCACTGGCTGTTCTATCTCTGGCACCTGCAGCAGCCCTGTCCGCAGGTAGTTCTCCTCGTCAGGAGATCATCCTGAAACTGCAGCAGGAGACCGGTCTGGAAGCCGGCTTTATTGAGAAGGCCATCTCCCAGGCCACATATGATGCAAGCGTTATCAAACGGATAAAAACACCGTATGAGTCAAGAGCCTACAGGGAGTATCGCCCTCTGTTCGTGCACCAGCGGCTGGCGGATAAAGGCCTCGCCTATCTGAAAGAGCACCGGCATATTTTTGAGCGTGCAGAGAAGCGCTATGGTGTTCAGCCGGAGATCATTGCAGCCGTTCTTGGCATGGAGACACGCTATGGCCATTACAAAGGTAAAGATCGTGTGCTTGACGCCCTCTATACACTGGCCACGGGCTACCCGAGGCGGGCCAACTTTTTCCGCAATGAGCTGGGTGAATTTCTACAGCTCTGCCACGAGGAAGGGCTCTCTCCTACATCTGTCCGGGGGTCCTATGCAGGTGCCTTCGGTACAACCCAGTTTATCCCCTCCTCCTATCGTGGTTATGCAGTAGATGCAGACAACGATGGTCGCAGGGATGTATGGGAATCACCGGATGATATTATCAACAGTGTGGCCAACTACTTCCACAAGCATCGCTGGGATCAGCAGCGTCCTGTTGCTCACTGGATGGACAGATTGCCCAAGAGAGTGTTTTTCACGAAAATGCTCCAGGATGAAACAAAAAAATGGCGGCGTCTGGGTGAGCTGCGTAAGCATGCTGTCCTGAAACTTCCCGACTCATGGAGCGATGATGACAGGGTTGCGCTGATCCAGCGGGAAACGAGCCAGGGCAGACGCACAGCACTGGTACACTATAATTTTTACGTTATTACACGCTGGAACCGTTCATAT
>WSZY01000084.1 GCA_013139875.1 Mariprofundaceae bacterium
CACCACAACGAGGAATAGAACACCTCCGATCACTGCAATCAGCCCGCCTATTCCCATCACTGCCATACCGGCAGTCTGCTGAAAATTATCCAGGCTCTGTCCACTACCGGCAACCTTTCGCTGCATACCATAACCGCCGGCCCAGGCCAGACCGATAACATGCAACAGTTGCCCTGTACCAAAGGCATGTGCCTGCCAGTTTGCCAGTTTTCGTTTTGGCTCACTGAAGCCGAGCTTGGGCAGCAGCAGGTAGATCAGCCCCATATAAGCCAGAGTAATCGCACCATTGGAGCCATGATAATGTGCTGTGACCAGCGTGTTGCTGCCCTCAATCATGTAACCGAAAACGCCCCCGACAGCAAACAGCAACATGGAATATATCAACGTTGTTCGCAAAGGATTGCGGCTGGATTCAGATGGTGTATAGAAAATGGCACTCCAGATAATCACCAGGGCAAATGGCAATGCCGCCATTCCACCGCCTCCGCGCATCAGCAGTGTAAAGTTCGAAATGGATTCAACCGAGTCCACTGCCTGCATAATGAAATTATAAGGCACAAAAAGAACAGTGCTCACACCCAGACAGAAAACAACCGCAACAACACGCGGCGTCAGGGAGATCCGCAGGCCGCAGCTGCTGGCCAGCCACAACCAGCAGACAAGCATCAGCAACGTATGGATATACTGCAGAACATGCCCTCCACCCCAGAATAGCACTTCATAATATTGCTTTCCCTCTACGGCGTCCGGTATAGTCAGATAGGACCAGAGAAATGCACAAACGGCCACAGCACCGGCAAGGGCGGCTGCATAAATACCCACCCGCAACCCTGCTGCTCCATTCGACCACGGCCCCGGAAATGCAGACGCCATCAGGCTGCGGGCAACAAGCAGGCTAAAGCCGAAACCGATCAGGCTGAGTCCGATAAAAAATAGAGGCCCGTCAACCACCGGCACATAATTACTCATCAACGGTTTCCCATCACCCATAAAAGCTGACACGACCATGACAGCAGTTCCGAGGGCGGCAACATAGAGGGCTGCACGACCAAGAAAAACATAGCGATCGTTTGAATTGAAATTCCAGATAATTCCGGCACAGGGAAGGAAGAACATCAGTACGGAAAGGTTCACATGCACCACCATGCCGGTATAGAAAAAATCACCCCAGGGAAAAATATCCTTGATCATGGGCGTTCGTGCCATTACCAGTAGAATGGAAAACAGGCCGGATACAAGCAGCGATGCCATGGCAAGCTTTAGCCATCCGGCTGCCAGACGCTTTGACTCTTCGCCCGCTGCAGGCAGAAGACAAGCATATGATTTCTCCGTCCACCCATCGTTCTCCGAGGCTGAGTTGGTAGCTTGCGCCGACTCATTGCCAGTAGGTATCTGTGTCAAAAGAACTCCTTCCGCTTGTTATATTAGATTGGCACCATTATTCAAGGCTAAATTTGCCATTTTCAGAATCAAAATCAATCACCAGGATTTGTGCCGGCAGCATAGTGACAACGCGGTCAAGGGTGTAATTATATCCTTCACTGTGAATATCGTCACGCATGCTAACCTGCAGACGGTGCTCACCGGCTGGCAGCCTGATACGCTCATATACCGGAGAGGCCAGGTCATGGGAGAGGCCTGAAGGTGAAATGGTTGCAGAATAGATTACCTTGCCATCAAGTGTCATCTCGACATCAATTGGTGAACGTTCACGTGGACAATCCTGTTTTTTACGCAAATGTTTGGGCATTTCAGCCAACTCTTCCGCACTGCGCTCCCGGCATGGCTGCTTGCGCTGGCCCGCATGGGAAAAAGTAAGCTTGATCAGCGCCTGACCCTGCGGCAGGAAGGTGTAAGCAGGAGATGTGGCAAAATAACCGATAAAGGCAATAAACAGGGCATAGAAGGCCACCTGCCCGAGAATCCGACTGATCTGCATGGCTCCCTCCTATCTTCCGGGTGCCGGGCTTGTTTCCCCGGCGGAGGCTTGAGCCTCCTGGCTATTCAACTCGGACAGCTGCCGTCTGAATGTCTCAATATCAACCATGAGTTCCTTTTTATCGGAAATGGCCGCCCATGAAACCATCAGACGCCGACGGTCAATGGAGCGCTTCAACTGCGGCTTGCGTGAACCGGCCAGTCGCTCCTCTACCCAGAAATTACCGGGACGATGGAAGCAGTCCCCCTTACGGCATCCGGTCAACATCACACCATCCGCACCATGGCCAATAGCATAATCTATAAAAGATGGTGGTAACGCGCCGGTGCAGGGCAGGCTGAGTGCTGCTGTACCCGGTATGTCCAGCTTTGCCATTTTCACGGCGTGATCACAACCGTAAACAAGTATTTTTATGTCACCTGAAATTTCTTCTATGGCCTGGAGAGTATTATCCCGCAGATGCTGGATATTTCGATTGGGCATATCAATGCCTGTGGTTAATTTTTCGGCATGCCTGTTTGGTGATGAAAATGGGCAGGAGCCAACACAGATACCACAGCTAACGCAGTGATCGGCAATGACCATGGCTTCACGACTGAACCGGGGATGTCCATCGCTGCGAGGCTCCAGGCGAATGGCCTCATACGGGCAGTCCTGGACACAGAGATTGCAGCCACTGCAATCATCAAGATAAACCTCTGCAACATGTTCGCGTTTCTGGGGTGGAAGCCAGGGCAACAGAAACAGCAGCAGCGTACCGCCACCAACAAAAGCCCAGACATAGCTCATGGGCCAGATGTCCATCAGCGGATAGAAAAACATATAAAACCAGTCCAGATTCAAAATCGTTGGGCTGACAGTCAGGTCCGCAGGCGCATGGCTGAGAGCCGGTTTGACCAGCGACAGGACCACCAGGGCCAGAAAACTACCTATAGCAAGAACACGTGGCGGGTTGATTTTGGCTTCATTCAACCGGTTAACATGCAGCAGCATGCCTCCCAGCAAAAAGAGCCCCAACCCAAGGTGTGTGACCACCAGCAGACGGAAGAACAGATCTGTGATGCTGGTGTTGGTTAGAAAGTTGCGTGCCGTGGGCTCGGCAATAATGGGCAGCCAGTCAATCATCTCCATGGTACGCACTGCAACAAACTGACCAAGCTGGTCCCACACCAGCCAGTAGCCGGTAAGCCCGAGGATAAACACCATGACCAGCATCGGCACGCCGGTTGACCAGGAGAACCAGCGGGCACCACGATAACGGTTGGAAAAGAAGCCCCGCGACAGATGCAGGATCATGGTGGCAAGCATCGCATCCGATGCATAGCGATGCAGACTGCGCATTACACCGCCCAGATACCACTGTTGGGTCAGCTCCTCGACGGAGGTATATGAGGTAGTAACACCGGTCTCAAAGAAAATATAAACATAAATACCGGTAATCAGCAGGATGTAGAAAAAGAAAAATGACAGCGTGCCCAGATGATACAAAGGATTATTGGCAGATCCAAAAACAACATTACCTAATTTATCGGCAAGCAGGAAGCCTCTGTGCCCGATCTGCTGTATCTGTCTAAGCAAGTTTCTCTCCCCTCATTTCTAAAGATATATTATAAATCTGTCTTTCGACAAGCTATGTGTTAGCAACGACGCAACCTTGACTTATATCAATTTTTTTTCATTCGATCCAGGTGCCGGACTCTCTTGCGGCTGCTCAGACAGGGTTCTGCGGAAGCGAGCAAGCTCACTGACAACTGCTTTGGAGTCAACAGAGGCCGCCCAGAAGTAGTGCAGCCGCTGACGCGGTACCCAGCGGCGAAGGTAGGGTTCACGATTTTCAGTCAGACGGCCCTCCGTCCAGGTGCTGCCAAAGCGATGGAGGCAGCCCCCGGATTGGCAGCCGGTCAGAAAGACGCCGTCAGCACCATGACGCATTGCATAATCGATGAACGAGGGTGGTAGAGCACCGATACAAGGCAGCGTCAGTGTGGTCACACCATCTGTTTCCAGCTGCTGCAAATCAACAGCATGCTCACAGCCATAAACAATGACCTTTGCCTCCCCGGATAACCTGTTCAAAGCCTCCAGGGTTTCGGAGCGCAGGTGCTGAATACTCCGGCCGGGCAGGTCAATGCCGGTACGAAGCTGGCTGGTGTGCCTGAACGGCGTTGAAGAGGGGCAGGAGCCAACGCAAATACCACAGCTCACACAATTTTCGGGAATCACCATAACTTCAGCATTGAAGCGCCTGTGCCCATCGGTTCGAGCCTGCATGTAGAGGGCCTCATAAGGGCAATCGGCAACACAAAGGCCACAACCACTACATTCATCCAGCCAGACTTCAGCACGGTGTTCCGGCGCTTTGGCCGGAAGCCAGGGAAGAAACCCCACCAGCAGCAGGAAGGCAAACGCCAATGCCCACACGGCACCCATGGACCATATATCCATCAATGGATAGAAGAACATATAAAACCAGTCGAGCTGCAATTCTGTAGGAGAGATGGTGAGGTCAGCCCGAACGTGGCTCTGAACCGGCTGAATCAGTGACAGAATCAGAAGGGCAGCCATCGTCCCCCATGCCAGTGGTGCAGGCGGGTTGATACCTGTTTTACTGATCTTTTTTACATGTGCGAGGAATGCTACAATGAGAAAAATGGAGAGTGCGAGATGCACAAAGAACATCATGCGGAAAAAAATATCTGTAACGCTTGTGTTGGTCAGGAAATTTCGTGCTGTCGGCTCGGCAACAATGGGAAGCCAGTCCATCCATTCAGATGAACGTACCGCAATAAATTGCCCCAGCTGATCCCAGACCAGCCAGTATCCGGTAATGCCGATGGGGAAAACAAGCAGCAGAATCGGCAACGAAGTCAGCCATGAGTACCAGCGGGCACCACGATATCGATCCAGGCAATACTCACGCAGCATGTGCAGCAGCATCACCAGCACCAGCGCATCCGAGGCATAGCGGTGCAGGCTGCGCATCACACCACCAAGATACCACTGTTCACGTGACAGATATTCCATCACATCGAAACTTGCGCTTACGTTGGGTGGGTAGTAAATGAACAGATAGATGCCCGTGCCAATGACGATAAAGTAAAAATAGAAAGCCAGTGCACCGAGGTGATAGAGGGGATTGTTACTGTTGCCGAACACCGCGTTGAACCACCCCTCAA
>WSZY01000229.1 GCA_013139875.1 Mariprofundaceae bacterium
TTAATGCAGACAACCGGGATCAGTTGAAAGGTTTTTCTGTCGCAGTCGTTGGCACCATCCTTGATGCAGATGATCCCCGTGCCGCAGCCGAAGGGCTGGTTTAATTAGCTCCCCGAACGGCTGCTGCCGGCCAAAAGCGGACATTCAGGCCATCCATTAATCAATAGACTTCTGTTAAAATAAGTAACGCTATTTCATGCACCGAAAAAACATTTAGGATGCGACATGCTCTATTTTGACCAGCTCTTTCTCCGCCGTGGCAAGCGCCTGCTCTTTGGCAATGTCAGCTTCACCATCCATCAGGGTGACAAGATCGGTATCACCGGTGCCAACGGCACGGGTAAATCTTCCCTCTTTGCATTGATTCGCGGGGAGTTGGAAGAAGATCGTGGCAACTTCCGTATCGCAGCACGAACCAGTATCGCCCATGTAGCACAGGAGACACCCGCTGAGCAGATCGCAGCGATTGAATATGTCATGCGCGGCGATACCGAACTTCACAGCATCAGACAGGAGCTGGAAACTGCCGAACAGCAGGAAAATGGTGATGCCATTGCACGCCTGCATCACCGTATGGATGAGATTGATGGCTACGCCGCTCGTGCCCGGGCAGCACGCCTGATGCATGGTCTTGGCTTTGGTGTTGATGAAGATGAGAAGCCCGTTGCGAGTTTTTCCGGCGGCTGGCGTATGCGCTTGAATCTTGCGCAGGCACTGATATGCCGCTCCGACCTGTTGCTGCTAGATGAGCCGACCAATCATCTTGATCTTGATGCTGTGATCTGGCTTGAGAGCTGGCTGAAACATTATCAGGGGGCCCTGCTTCTCATTTCGCATGATCGTGACTTTCTTGATCGCTGCGTGAACACCATTGCCAACATCGAGCAGGAGAAGATCACGCTCTACTCCGGCAACTACACCGCTTTTGAAAAGATACGTTCCGAAAGATTAGCACAACAGCAGTCCGCCCATGAAAAACAGCAGCGCGAAATTGCACATATGACCAGCTACATCGATCGCTTTCGTGCCAAAGCTACCAAGGCGAAGCAGGCACAAAGCCGCATCAAAGCACTGGAGCGCATGCAACTGATTGCACCTGCCCATGTTGATTCACCTTTTGATTTCAGTTTTAAACATCCGAGTCATATCCCAAACCCGCTTTTAAGACTCAACAGAGTGGATGGCGGTTATGGTGACTCCGTTATTCTCAAACAACTCGGTCTTGGCCTCCTACCCGGTGACCGCATCGGTCTTCTCGGCGCCAATGGTGCAGGCAAATCAACCCTGATCAAACTGCTTGCCGGAGAGCTGATGCCGCTCAAAGGTGAATGTGAAACCGCCAAGGAATTGAGAATTGGTTATTTTGCCCAGCATCAGTTGGAGCAACTCCATGATGAGTTATCCCCTCTTGAGCATCTACAGATGTTGGATAAAAAAATTACAGAAAAGAAATCGGCTCTACCCACGGGTGAAAAGGAGCTACGCAACTATCTCGGCGGCTTTGCCTTCAGAGATGATATGGCCACCAGCGCTGTTGCTCCGTTCTCCGGCGGTGAAAAAGCGCGCCTCGTTCTCGCGCTGCTGGTCTATCAACAACCCAACCTTCTGCTACTTGATGAGCCAACCAATCATCTTGACCTTGAGATGCGCCATGCATTGACCATGGCGCTGCAAGCCTTTGAAGGCGCGATGGTGCTGGTCTCCCATGATCGCCATCTTCTGCGAACCGTCTGTGACTCATTGCTGTTGGTTGCCAATACCACGGTAGAACCTTTCAGCGGTGATCTGGATGATTATGGTAAATGGTTGTCGGACCAGCGCAGAGAGAAAGATGTTGAAAACGACACACCTGAAAAGAGCAGGCGCAAAGAGCAGCGACGGATCGATACCGAACGTCGGAAACAGCTTCAGCCACTGCGTAACAAGGTAAAAAAACTGGAAACCGAACTGGAGAAGCTTCACGTCCGAAAGAATGAGCTGACCACTGCTCTGGCTGACCCTGAGATCTATGATGAGACCAACAAAGAGAAGTTAAAAATGCTCAGTCTCGAACACGCCCAATTGGAGAAATCATTAGAAGAGACCGAAGAGGCATGGATGCTGACCAGCGAAGAGCTTGAAGCCGGATAACGAAGACTGTTTTCGGCCAAAAGCGGACATTTAGAAGTCGATAAGAACCACGTCATTCCAAAGGTGCCCTGTTTTGTCCTGCACGGGGAGCCGTGCAGGACTCGAACCTTCTGCCTTTAGCTAATTATGCTCACCAACATCAACTCCCGTAATTTAATGACTGCAACACCCTTCACCCAATTGAATTGGTGGGCAGGGAACTGTGCCGTAGGAGCAGAAGACGCAGCAATCGCCCGCTTTGGGTTTAAGAAGCTTTCCGCAATTTGAGCATTCGTAAAACCATTGGCATGCGTCAGTTGGCATAGCCTCAACTTTTTTATGCCCGCACTCAGGGCATGTGATTTCTGATTCCAGAATCACCGGTTTCCCACTCACGAAGTTCGTGGCTTCCTTGCCTCTTCCCCTGCGTAGAAGAAGACCTCCTGCCTCGGGCACTCCAGCCCCTCCAGGGGCAACATCGCTTCAAACCTGGCCACCTCACTCTTTTTGCCGCGAGTTTCCGGATGTTTGGCAATCAGGTACTGACAGATATCACAGTACTCTTCGATGGATATCTCATAAGTACCAATCTTTCTGGCAAGCTGAATGATCTCTTCCTTATCAAAGCCAATCAGTGGAGAGAGTAGCGGCAGGGTGCTAACATCATAGATTGCGTGGATATTCTCCAGTGTCTGGCTCGCCACCTGCCCGAGTGAATCACCGGTTACCAATGCGTGAGCCTTCACCTCTTCGGCCACCAGGCCTGCCGAACGGATCATCTGCCGCTTGTAGATAATCATGCGGTATCTGTCCGGCACCATGGCGATGGCATGACGCTGGAACTCTTCCAGATCGATCATAATCAACTGGGTGCGCCCCTGATATTTAGAGAGGTGGTTTGCCAGGTCACGAATCTTGGAAAAATCACGATTGATGGTGCTATTG
>WSZY01000186.1 GCA_013139875.1 Mariprofundaceae bacterium
CAACCAGTGCCATATCCAACTCCTCTGCCGTATATAATCAGGGTCTGTTAACAGCCCGTAGTTTCGAAGCGTGAAATACGTGCCGCCAAAGTCAAGCCGTAAAGGACCATGGGGTTCTGGTGAGAGCAACAAAAACCATCCCTGCATAAGTCGCCATAGCAGCAATCCATGCGGCCATTTTAACCATTTGACTCCTGCCCCAGTGAAAAGCAACCATGCCAAGAAGAATGTAGAGAAGCAGAAGCATCAGCTTGGCCCCAAGCCATACATCCTCCCATGGCAACTGTTCAGTCAGCCACGCAAGGGTTATTCCGCTGAACAGAAGCACCGTATCAATACTCTCAGCAACCTTTCGCACCCATCTTCTACCTACAAAAGAGGGGTCGTGAAACATGACCGCTCCACGCCCGGCGAAAAAGAGAATGCTCAGGCCCACACAGAACAGATGAATCAGTTTAATCGTTTCCATTGATCAGGCCGTTCCATAGTCACAAATATTCAATGTCACACCTCGCCCTGAAGATAGGATAAAGCTACACTCCGCCGCTCTAAGACGCGAGGTAGAGATGAGTCTGAAACAGGAAGTCGAAAAGCGCCGCACATTTGGCATTATTTCGCACCCGGATGCCGGTAAAACAACATTGACCGAAAAGCTTCTTCTTTTTGGTGGTGCCATCCAGATGGCCGGTGCTGTGAAAGCCAGAAAGGCGACGCGTCATGCCACCAGTGACTGGATGAAAATCGAGCAGGAGCGTGGCATCTCTGTCGCATCCTCGGTAATGAAATTCAATTATGCTCATGATGGCCGTGACTTCGAGATTAACCTGCTCGACACCCCCGGCCATCAGGACTTCTCCGAAGACACTTACCGCGTACTCACAGCAGTGGACTCGGCCATGATGGTGATTGATTCGGGCAATGGTGTTGAACCACAGACTGAAAAGCTGATGGAGGTGTGCCGGATGCGTAACACTCCCATCGTCACCTTCATCAACAAACTTGACCGGGAGGGTCTTGAGCCGCTTGATATTCTCGCCGAAATTGAAGAGAAGTTACAGATTGAGTGCGCCCCGCTCTCCTGGCCGATTGGTATGGGGAAGGCATTCAAGGGTGTTTACAGTCTCTATAAAAAGGAGCTTCAGCTCTTCAAAGCCGGAGCGGCTACCAGCAACTTTGAAACGGTAAAGATCACAGATCTGAATGACCCGAAACTGGATGAGCTCCTGGGAACTCAGGCCGATGAACTGCGTGAGGAGGTCGAGCTGCTGGAGGGTGCTGCCAATCCGTTTGATCTGGAGCACTTCCTCAAGGGCAACCAGACACCGGTATTCTTCGGCAGTGCGATCAACAATTTTGGTGTCAAAGAGCTTCTCGATGCCTTTGTTGAACTTGCACCGCATCCGGGGCCGCGTGAAGCCGTAGAGCGCACGGTTGACCCTGAAGAGAAAGATTTCTCAGCCTTTGCCTTCAAGATCCAGGCAAACATGGACCCTGCCCACCGCGACAGAATTGCCTTTTTCCGCATCTGTTCCGGCAGATTCACCAAAGGTATGACGGTTCGCCATCACCGCCTTGGTAAAGACGTGAAACTGGCTAAAGCCACTGTGTTCATGGCGCAGGATCGTACCCACGTTGAAGAGGCCTATGCAGGCGATATTATCGGTATCCACAACCACGGTACCATCCGGATTGGTGACACTTTCACCACCAAAGAACCACTTAAATTTTCCGGTATCCCCAATTTTGCACCGGAAATGTTCCGCCGTATTCGCCTGAAAGACCCGATGAAACGCAAACAGCTTCATAAGGGGCTGCTCCAGCTCTCTGAAGAGGGTGCGGTACAGGTATTCCGTACCATTCTGGGTGGTGATTACATTCTTGGTGCGATCGGTGTGCTGCAGTTTGATGTCACCGTTGCGCGGCTGAATGCTGAATACAAGGTGGATGCCGATTACACCGCCACCGACTTTCAGACCGCCCGCTGGATTGAATCAACAGATGAGAAGAAACTTGCAGAGTTCAAACGGCTGTTTGAACACAGTCTTGCCGAGGATGCTGATGGTTATCTGACATATCTGGCACCGAGCCTGTGGAAGCTGAACTACACCATTGAGCAGTGGCCTGAAATTACATTCCATAAGACGCGCGAACAGGTCTGATGCTTCAGATCACAACACAGATATCGATCCCTGACAGTGAAATCGAACTCAGCTTTATTCGCTCATCAGGTCCCGGCGGCCAGAATGTGAATAAGGTGGAAACTGCTGTTCAGCTTCGCTTTGACGACCTTCAGAGCCCATCACTACCGAAAGATGTCAGGAAACGTCTGGTTGCCCTCGCCGGGTCGAAGGTGAGTAGCGAGGGGATTCTGACCCTGAAGGCACAACGCCATCGCACCCAGTATGGTAACAGGAAGGATGCCATTCGCCGCTTCAAGCTGCTCATCGAGCAGGCTGCGATTCGCCCAAAAATACGGCTTCACAAATCAATCCCGAGAAAGGCCAATGAAAGGCGCCTGACCAGCAAAAAACAGCGCAGTCAGATTAAACGTACTCGTAAAGGTGAGTGGTCCTGACATGTACGACAGCGAAGAACTTGAGGAAGAAGGGTCGCACAGACCCAATAAGAGCCAGTTAAAGCGTGAGGCCGATGCTCTCTTCGAGCTAGGAAAGCGGCTCGTGGAACTGGAGAAAAGTACACTTCAAAGCCTGGAGCTTCCCAATGAGCTTGCTTCTGCTGTTGATGCTGCCAAGGAGATTCGTTCAAACAATGCGCTTAAACGCCAGTTTAAACTGATCGGAAAAATGCTCCGCTCCATTGAAACGGAAGGGCTGCAGAAAGTGATTGAAGATCGCGATCTTCAACACCGGAAGGGTGTGGGTGAATTCCATCATGTTGAAAAGTGGCGCGACAGGCTGATCGCTGAAGGCAATTCAGCAGTGAGTGAGCTCCTTGATCGATATCCGGATGTGGATCGCCAAAGACTGAATCAACTGGTTCGTAGTGCTGCAAAAGAGGTACAACTTGGAAAGCCACCCAAATCTTCGCGGCAGCTCTTCCGATTTCTGCGTGATGCCATAAAATAACCATCCATAAAAAAAGCCCCCAAATACACATGTATAAGGAGGCTTTTTTACACTATCTGGAATGGTATGGGCTAGAACGGGATATCATCATCCACAGGCACATCGCCAAATTCCGGGCTATCTGCAAACGGATCACTGCCCTTCTGTGGTGCATCACCGGATCCCCCACTTTTCTGTGAACCACCGCCACCACCTTGCGCCTCACCGCGACCGCCAATCAAATCCAGCTTATCAACAGAAACCTCTACTGAGGTGCGCTTGTTACCATCTTTATCGTCATACTCACGCACTCTGAGTTCGCCGCTAATGGCCACCTGGGTGCCTTTGACCAGATACTTTGGCAGACCACCTTCCGCACGTTTGCCAAAAAGAGAGCATCGAATCCAGTTCGTGCCTTTATTGTCGCCAAAACCGTAATCCACAGCTACGGTAAATGAGCAAATAGCCATGCCCGACTGTGTGAATCGTGTTTCGCAATCCCGTCCAAGACGGCCCGTAAAACTATAGATATTCATACTCTCTCCTCTACAACGCTTAAATCCTGTCTCGCTACCCTAGCAGTCACATTCATCTTTTACAGATACTTTTTTAAATATCTCCCTGTCCATGATGCCTCACAGGCGGCCACCTCTTCAGGTGTGCCGGCAATGACAACATTGCCACCCTTGTCGCCACCTTCCGGGCCCATATCGACAATCCAGTCAGCTGTCTTGATTACATCCAGATTATGTTCGATCACCACCACGGTGTTACCACGATCCACCAGTGCATGGAGCACCTCCAGAAGCTTTCTTACATCCTCAAAATGGAGGCCTGTGGTCGGCTCATCCAGTATGTAGAGCGTATCCCCGGTTGCACGCCTGGCCAGCTCCCTGGAGAGCTTTACACGCTGGGCTTCTCCACCTGAAAGTGTTGTTGCCGACTGACCAAGATGAATGTAACCCAAGCCCACCTGCTGCAGTGTGCTTAGCCTGTTTTTCAATGCCGGAATCGCATCAAAGAATTCAGTTCCCTCATCTACCGTCATCTCCAGAACTTCGGCAATGGTTTTGCCCTTATAGCGGACATCCAGCGTCTCCCGATTGTAACGGGAACCCTGACACGACTCACAGTGAACGTAGACATCCGGAAGAAAATGCATCTCCACCCTGATAATGCCATCGCCCTGGCACGCCTCACAGCGCCCGCCTTTCACATTAAAAGAGAAGCGACCCGGCTTGTAGCCGCGTGCTCTTGATTCCGGAACAGATGAAAAAAGATCCCGTACCGGTGTAAAGATACCGGTATAGGTGGCCGGATTGGAACGTGGCGTGCGTCCGATCGGGCTCTGGTCGATATCAATAATTTTATCGAACAACTCTGTACCCGTCAGTTCGGAGTGCGCCCCCACACGTTCGGATATCTGCCGCTTGTTTCGTGCCAGCCCACGATAAATAGTATCAATGGTAAGCGTCGACTTTCCTGAGCCGGAGACCCCCGTTACACAGGTTAATCGAGCCTGAGGGAAGCCGGCCGTTATATTTTTCAGGTTATGCTCTGTTGCCCCTTCAACACCCACCATCGGGTGGTCAGCCTCGACTGCTCTGCGCTCAGGTATTCCTACGCTTCTGCGACCGGAGAGATAATCAGCAGTCAGAGAGTTTTTTGCTGCAAGAATATTCTTCAGACTCCCCTGAGCAATCACCTCACCACCGTGCTCACCGGCAAGCGGGCCCATATCAATAATCCAGTCAGCTGTTCGAATGGCATCTTCATCATGCTCAACCACAAGCACCGAATTGCCGAGATCCCGAAGACGTCTCAATGTTGCCAGAAGCCGGTTATTATCACGCTGATGCAGCCCGATAGACGGTTCATCAAGAATGTAGAGCACCCCCACCAGTGCGGAGCCGATCTGTGTGGCCAGCCTGATGCGCTGAGCCTCGCCACCGGAGAGTGTTCCGGATGTTCTATCAAGACTCAGGTAATCAAGCCCCACTTCGATCATGAAACCGATACGGCCTGATATCTCCTCCAGAACTTTTTCAGCAATAGCCTGCTGCTGCTCGGAGAGTGTGAGCGCCTCAACCCACTGCTTTGATTCACGCAGTGGCATCGCCACAATCTCCGGAAGTGATCTCCCGTTGATCAGCACATGGCGTGCCGCACGGGTCAGACGGCTGCCATGGCAGCTCGGGCAATCAATGGCATTGATATAACGCCCCAGTTCTTCCCTGACATCATCGGATGTGGTTTCACGGTGTCTGCGTTCAAGATTGGGAATCACACCCTCAAAAGGCCTCTCAACCACACGCTCCTGCATGGAAGTTGAGAATCGGAACTTGATTTTATCCCTTCCCGATCCATACAGCAGCATATCTCTCGCCCTCTCAGGAAGCTCTTCAAATGGCGTGCGCATATTAATTTTCAGATACTTTGCCACCGCCTCAATGGTCTGAAGATACATGAAAGATTCGCGGCCGGACCATACCTCAATTGCACCCTGTTTTAGTGAGAGAGAGGTGTCAGGTATCACAAGGTCAGGATCAAAAATTGTCCGGGTTCCGATACCATCACACTTCGGGCATGCACCAACGGGTGAGTTGAATGAGAAGAGTCTCGGTTCAATTTCAGGGTATGAAATCCCACAATCCGGACAGGCAAAACGCTCAGAGTACGAGGCAGTCTCATCACCCGACAGGGTCATCATCATGCCATCGCCATACCTGAGTGCTGTCTCAACTGAATCAGCAAGACGGGTACGAATCCCATCGCGGATCAGCAGACGATCGACCACAAGTTCAATGTCATGTTTGATGTTCTTCTCAAGCAGCCCTGCATCTTCAAGCGCTAACACCTCGCCATCGATTCGAACACGAACAAAACCATCCTGACCCGCCTTCTCCAATTCCCTGCGAAACTCGCCTTTTTTGCTGCGCGCAATCGGAGCCAGAATCTGAAGCTTTGTCCCCTCATCCAGAGCCATCAATGTGTCAATAATCTGGCTGGCCGGCTGCGATGTGATTGGTTTGTTGCAACCATGGCAGTATGGCTGGCCGATACGGGCAAAGAGAAGACGCAGATAATCATAGACCTCTGTGATGGTGCCGACAGTTGAGCGTGGGTTACGACTGGTCGTCTTCTGCTCAATGGAGATGGCAGGAGAGAGCCCCTCAATGGCATCGACATCCGGCCTCTCCATAATACCGAGAAACTGGCGGGCATAGGTCGAGAGAGACTCAACATAACGGCGCTGCCCCTCGGCATAGAGTGTATCAAAGGCAAGTGAGGACTTGCCTGATCCTGAAACACCGGTAATTACCACCAACTGCTCACGGGGAATGTCCAGACTGATATTTTTAAGATTATGAACCCGTGCGCCCTGTATCGAGATCTGCTTCTCTTTCATGCCGTCTCCTGAACCTGTCTGGAATTGCCTCAATAGTGGACAACCGGCGCATGCTACAGAGTAAGGCGTGAAGAGTAAGGTGTTAGGAGCTCACTTAACCCCTGACACCTCACGCTTAACTCCTTACCCGTTCCCACCCATGGATGGGTTCACATCACAACCCGGCAGGACAGCCGGGTTGGACGGCTGTAAGCCGCCCGAAGGGGGTTGTCCCATGGATAGAACTACATCACAATTTCTCAGGACAGAGACATTCATGGCGTACGTCCTTGTACACCACCCTTTCAAGGCAGTCAGCTGTGCAATTGTAGACGCACTTTAGGGCGCCCGCAGGGTGTAAGCCCATGGATAGAACTACATCACAATTTCTCAGGACAGAGAAATTGGACGCACTTTAGGGCGCCCGCAGGGTGTAGTCCCAAGGATGGGACTACATCATATCCAGCGGATCGACATCGACCTTGCGACGGACGTTTGAAGGCACCTTAATCTTCTCCAGCAATGGAGCCAGCTTCCACGGCAGGATCTTGCGCGAACTATCACGCAGTAGAATCTCGATGCGGTAGCGTCCTGCCAGCCGCTCCATCGGGCAGGGCATCGGTCCACTGAACGGCACCGCATCCCATCGCGTGAGGTGTGCCGCCATGCTAGCTGCCGCCCTCTCAGCACGCTCAAGCTGCGGCGAGGAGAAAACAATGCGTACCCAGCGGGCATAAGGCGGA
>WSZY01000205.1 GCA_013139875.1 Mariprofundaceae bacterium
GATCTGCTTCCCCTGTTCAGTAAACAGATCGAGGTTAAGCGTTTCACACTCGATGCGCCGGAACTCTTTCTGGAGCGTAACGTCGAAGGCGAAGGCAACTGGGAAGATCTTACCGGCTCAACAGCATCATCAACTGGCGAGGCTGTTACAGAGACAGCTCAAGCAGAGGCGGATCATGCAGAAGAGAAGCCGACGGACTCTCCACTGCTGGCTGCATTCAATGCCGAGTCTATGCAGTTAAACCATGGCCGTTTTATGTGGGTGGATCGTGCCACAGGTGATCAGCTGGAGCTCTCCGATCTGCAGGTGGATATCAGTGATGTTCAGATTAATCACCCTATTGAGGTGAAGGCCTCGGCCAGGCTCTTCGGCGAGGCCATAACACTGGAGGCGAGGGTTGGGCCGCTCGGAGATGTCTCCAAACTGAATATTGACCGGTTGCCTCTACAGGCTGAATTGAAAAGTGGATCACTTGGCTTAAGGCCATTCACATCATGGTTGCCGGAGTTTCCCGAGTTTCTGGGAGAGGCTGCAGATGCCAGCCTGCGACTGGACCTGAAGCTGGAACAGCGTCCTGACGGCATGCGCCTGTCAACAGGAGAGATGGGCCTGATGGCAAAAGTTGCTGTTGATGCAAAGTGGAAGGCTGAGATGGCCAATGCCAGAAGGATTCAGCTAAAGGATTTTAAATTAAGCCTGAATAGCAGGCCTGTTTTGAGTGCACATGGGGAAGTGAATCTGGGTAATAAGCCGGATTATCAGTTGAGGGTGAAGAGTGAGGCTATTGAACGAACGTGGCTTGCGTCGCTGCTACCGGAACTGAATGTGATGTATGCAGCACACCCATCACCATGGAAACAGCTGAAGCTGGGGGCCCTGCTGGCTGGAAGTGGCAGCAGGGTGGAGTTGAGAGATGTGCAGCTGATGCCTGATGGGGAGTTGATACAGCTCTCCGGTGTGGCCTCTTTCGAGAATGATCCCGATATTCGACTGCGCATTGCATCCAAAGAGCTGCACATCGACCCATGGCTTCCACAACCT
Organism: Mariprofundaceae bacterium; assembly: GCA_013139875.1. Lineage (GTDB taxonomy): Bacteria > Pseudomonadota > Zetaproteobacteria > Mariprofundales > Mariprofundaceae > WSZY01. Next base: position 1,042 of record WSZY01000205.1, read on the forward strand.
GAGGCAAAACAGGCAGTTGTTACAGATGACTCTGCTGTTGAGTCTGCTCAGACTGAAGAGGAGGCTGTTCCATGGGAGGCTGATCTGCGTGGCTTCAAGGGGTGGAGGGTCAGCAGTCAGATTCAGATTGAGAAGATGCATCTTCGTGGCCTGGAGCTGGGCCATCTGAGATGCTCGCTGAAAGGAAGCCGCGGCCTCTTTAAGCTTGATCCGCTCCGCTTCGATCTTGCCGGTGGGCAGGTCAGCGGGACGGCGACCCTGAATGTCGCCAGGTATCCGGTAGCATGGACCGAATCAATGCATATGACCGGTGTTCAGATCGGCCCGGTGCTCAAGGCCCTGGCTGACATAGATCTGCTGAATGGAACGCTGCAGATGGATATCAGCCTGAAGGCAACCGGGCTTCTCTGGAAGCACGCAATAAAACGACTTAACGGCAAGGGCAGCCTGCTTCTCCGTGATGGTAGTGTGAAAGGTTTTGATATTGCCGAAACGCTTCGCAATTTCACCACGCTGGGGCAGAGTGAAGGACCAAAACAGACTGATTTTGCTCAGCTTTCCGGTGGCTTCAGGATCAAGAACGGGATAATGAAAAATGACGATCTGTTCATGGCTTCACCACTGTTCCGTTTGACGGGAAGTGGCATCGTGGATCTTCCGAACAGAACGGTGGATTATCACGTCAAACCACGTCTGGTTGGTACGCTTACAGGCCAGGGCGATACAGTAACGGTACGCAAAGGTCTTTCTGTTCCAATTCGTATTGAGGGCCCGTTTACTTCGCCGAAGATCACACCTGAGATCGACCCTATGACACTGATTGAAAACATTATCGGCATCACCGGCAGTGCTACTTCAACATGGGGTGAAACCGTTGAAAAAGTAGGGGGCATTCCCGGTGGTGTTTTTTCAACAGGGGGCAAGACCATTGGAGAAGTAAAAGATATAATCACTGGTGACGGTCAGGGCAAGGCTGCACCAGCTGAACAGCAGCCTCAGAAAGCAGCACCTTAGCGGAATAATCAGAAGGTGTCTGAGGGGATGGTTTCAGGCCTCCGATCAGGCATAATAAGCAGCCATGCATATATACGAACGTTTACGCCTTCATCCGGAGAGGCCACAGATACGGCAGATCCGGCGTGCGGTAGAGCTGTTGCGTCAGGGCCTTTTTGCAGTGGTTCCGACTGAGACGACGTATGCAATGATGGTTCTGCCGGAGTCTCTGGATGCAGTGAGCGAGATACGGATGCTCAGGTCTCTGGATGATCGGCATCTCTGGGCGCTCGCCTGCTCTGATCTATCTCAGGCCGCCCGCTATGCCCATATGGATAATAGAGCCCATCGGATACTGAAGCGTTCTCTCCCCGGCCCCTTCACCTTTATTCTTCCGGCCAGCTCGCAGCTCTCCAAACGGGTGTTTGGCAAGCGGCGTGATATAGGGATCAGAATCCCTGAACAGAGTATCTGCCAGATGCTGCTTGAAGAGCTTGGCCAACCACTGCTGACCACATCAATGCAGTTGCCGGGCGAGGATTATGTGGCCACTGATCCGGATCAGATTCATGATAAGGTCAGGCATTTGAACTGTGTGATGATGGATGCCGGCTGGGGTGGCATGACACCGACAACCGTTATTGATCTCTGCGATGATGCACCGGAGGTGCTTCGCTACGGGCTTGGAGAGTGGGATGGCTGATGTGGAGCGGGATGTTTTTTTGGCTCCGGTTTCACTTCGTATGTTACAGTTCGGGAAATTAATGAAGAGAGGGTCTGTTGAATGAAAACGTTCTTTGAAAAGCTGCTGTGGAACTCACGTTACCTGACACTGCTGGCTGTGTGGTCGTGTATTGTCGGTATGGCGATGCTGTTTGTCCTGTCTGCCATTGATATGGGCAAACTGCTGCTGGAGTTTATTGATGTCTATTTCCTCGGCCATAAAGTGGAGAATTTTCACACCATTGTGGTGAGCCATGTGATTACGGCAGTTGATGATTTTCTACTGGCCATGGTGCTGCTGATCTTTGCACTGGGTGTGTATGAGCTTTTTATCAGCAAGCTTGAGTTTGCTCACAAGGAGGATACTGCAAGTTCGATTTTGCAGATTAAGAGTCTGGATGACCTGAAAGATCGGCTGGGCAAAGTGATTCTGATGATTCTGATTGTCACGTTCTTCAAAAATGTAATCAGTGTGGAGTTTAATGATCCCCTCAATATCCTCTACATGGGTGCCGGCATTGCACTTATTGCTCTGGCAGGTTATCTGGGCCATAAGGACTCATCACACTAATTCATGACCATGGAGAGCAGGCCGGTACTAAGGCGAATACTTGATGGGCTGCTGTTTTTTGTAACACTGGCTGCAGTCGGAGTTGCTTTCTGGGATGAGGCGCCCGACTGGGCCAGCCTCTCCATACTGACGCTGTTTGTTGCACTCTTCTTTATCCGTTTCTGGTACAGTGATCACAGGCTGACATATCTGAAGAGAAACTGGATCGATCTTGCGCTTGTGGTGCTTCTCTCCTCACCTCTGTTGCGACTTTTTGTGGCCTTCAAGGTGGCTGGCCTTGCACCTGCCCTGAAGATCGGCACCCTGGTTCGGGCCAACAGGGAACGGTTGATGAAGCTGGTTATCCTCTCCAGTGAAAGTTTCCCTGTAGCGATGACGCTGATTTTCGGCGTTGTGTTTATTTTCGGCGCCAGCGCCTATCTACTGGAGCATGCTCATAATCCGGCCTTTGCAGATATCAGCGACGGCCTCTGGTGGGCCTTTGTAACACTAACGACGGTTGGGTACGGTGATCTCTACCCTGTGACCTCGGGCGGCAGGATTGTGGCTGTATTTACCATGCTGTTTGGCATTGCTATCTACTCGTTGATGATTGCCAATCTCACCTACTTTGTTGAGGAGACCGGCCGCAGGCGCAGAGAGCTCGCGGAAGTGTCGAAGGAAACGGGTTCTTCAGCTCCAGAGGAAGAGAAACCCTCCTCATAACCGGGCCCCAGCCAATGTCCGCTTTCGGACAAAAGCGGTCATTCGGTTATTTGGAAGAGAGCTTGTTTGCATTCCATATGAACCATGTAGAGCTAATCATCTGGCAACTCATGAGCGCTGCTGCTTGAGACAGGGGTCTGCTCTGTAAGGTCGGGCTCACCGCAGTGCTGGAGTATCACTGCCCTGGCTCTATCGCGCAGCTTGATGGCGTTGCTCCACCCACTCCCTTCGGGCCGGATCGGTTCCCTGATCGTTATGCTCACTATTCCCCGGCGCGCGAAGAGGGAGTTGCCGCGTAGAATCGAGCGGGTGCCGCGAATGGCGACCGGAACCACCGGTACACCCGCCTCTGCGGCAATGACAAAAGCTCCCATATGAAACGGACGCAGGCCGGGCGCACGGCTGAAGGTACCCTCAGGCATCATCACCAGCGATTTCCCGCTCCGGATACTCTTCAGCATGCGGGAGGTATCCTCCACCCCCTTTTGGGCGTCGAAGCGTTCAACATATTCGGCTCCGATACGATCCAGAAAAATGCGCGGAATGAACTGACCTTTAAGCTCCTGTTTAGCAGCGTAGGCAAGATTTGGCGGAAGTGCTGCGGTTAGCATGATACCGTCCAGATAGCTGGCATGGTTGGTTACCAGCATATAGGGCTCATCTTTTGGCAGATACTCCCCGCCATGAATAATCAGCGGAGTACCCGAGAGGTGCAGGAAGATTCTGGCAGCCGATCTGATAAAACGTCTTCGCAGTGTCAGCCCCGGCAGTAGAGCCGTAACGATCCAGGCCATACTGGCCGAGAGCTGGAACAGCAGCCATGTATAGCCTGCATAGAGGAGATGCCCGATCACGCGAAACCCGCGCCTGCATTGCGGGATAAGGCTTGATGCGGCAAGGCGCAGAAACTGTAGTTTTACCGATAAAGACTTACGTCCGTAGAGATTGCCCTCCTCAAAGAGTTGTCGGCTGGCAGCCCGCCGGATTTTGCCGCTGGAGGTTTTTAACACCGTATTGGGCGGCACCAGTTCGACCCGGTCGGGCGGAGCGCCCAGAAGATCGACGGAGAGTGCAATGATCTCACTCCGCAACTGATCCAGTCGTTCAACCTTACGTTCCCGGGTTTCAGCCATTACTATCAGACGTTCGGTTCCACTTTTCGGGTCAGGGCTGGCAAATACGGCAATGCACCCTTTGCGGATACCATCGACAGTGCCAACGACATCCTCAAGCTCCTGCGGATAGATGTTGCGTCCGGCGCGGATGATGATGTCCTTGACCCGGCCGGTGAGATAGATATCTCCGCCTGCAATATAGGCGTAATCACCTGAGTTGAGCCATTTTCCGCTATAGAGTTCTGCGGTTGCCTGCCGATTGCGGAAGTAGCCGCTGGTGACTGAAGGTCCTCTAAACTGTAGCTGTCCCTCCTCTCGCTCGGCCACTTCATGGCCGGTGCCATCGACAATACGGATCTGGTGTCCTGCCAACGGTCGGCCGCAGGCGACAAAACGCAGGGCATGATGCTCATCGCCATCCACCGGGATGGCGCGGCCGTGGCGCACAAAGGGCTCGCGCTGGATCACATCGATCACTGCACCCCGCAGGGGTGGCGAGAAGGCAAGTCCGACCGAGGATTCGGCCAGTCCGTAAACAGGAGCAATCGCTTCCGGCCTGAAGCCGTAAGCGGCAAATCGAGAGGTGAAGCGCTCAATCGTTGCAGGACTTACCGGTTCCGCCCCGTTACAGGCCATGCGCCATGAGGAGAGATCCAGCCCTTCAAGCTCTTTGTCATCTTTCAGGCGCAGGCAGAATTCATAGGCGAAATTGGGGGCGGGAGAGATGGTGCCGCGATATTTATGGATCGCCCAGAGCCAGCGCTGAGGGCGGGCGATAAAGGTTAGTGGCGACATCAGTATCAGCGGCATGGCGTAATACATGCTGCCCATGCATGCACCGATCAATCCCATGTCATGATAGAGCGGCAGCCAGCTGACAAACACATCCTTCGGAGTAACCTCGACGGCTTTTCCCATAGCTCTGATATTGGCCAGCAGGTTGGCATGGGTCAGCACTACCCCCTTCGGATTTCCCGTGCTGCCGGAAGTGTACTGCAGCAACGCAATGTCATTTGGGTTCAGGGCGGGACGCTCTGCTTTAACGCCGACTCTGCTCAGGTCGTCAACGGTTATGACTGCCTGCAGGCTCTCTACCAGCGGCTTGAGCAGCTGCAGCATGGGCTTGATCTGCTCAAAGGTGATCAGCAGTATAGCCTGCGCATTGGAG
>WSZY01000230.1 GCA_013139875.1 Mariprofundaceae bacterium
ACATTCCCTCCGACAATCTCCTTGATAATATCTGCCAGTGTGCTGAGGCCATCAATATCACCGAACTCATCCACAACAATTGCCATATGCTGGTGTTTGGACTGGAATTCAAAAAGCTGTGTCAGGGCATTACGATTGGCAGGCGCGTAGGGCGGATCAACCCATATCATGGCGTGTGCCATCTCACTGCTCAGTTCCTTGAGCTTAAAAAGCTCCCGCAGGTGAACAATGCCGAGGATGTTGTCACTCTTTTTGTGAAAAACAGGATAGCGAGAGTGAGGCTTTTTCACCGCACTTTCACGGCACTTATCAACTGTTTCAGCAGCATCAAGCATGACCATATCTTTACGGGGTGTCATAAGAGACTTTACCGTAACTTCATGCAGTCTCAGTGAACTCATCAGCATCTGTTCGCGGGCAGAATCGAGCATGCCGGTCTCTGCACTCATGTCGATCATTGTGGCCAGCTCCTTATGGTTAAAGCCGACATCCTCGCTCGCTGGCACTTTAAAGAGACGCTGGAAGAGGGTGATAAAATGCATCAACAGCCAGATGATGGGGGAGCTGACTTTCTGAATCCATTTCAGAGGGGTGGCAACATGGCAGGCAATGTTCTCAGGATGCGCAACAGCAATAGTTTTCGGAAGAATTTCAGAGAAGATCAGTATCACGATGGTCATGGCAATGGTGGCGTACAACAGGCCCGCTTCTCCGAACGCTGCAACAAATATCACGGTAGCCAGCGATGTTGCAGCAATATTAACGAAATTGTTTCCGAGCAGGATGGTGGAGAGCATCTGTTCAGGTTTTTTCATCAGGAGTGTGGCCTGCTGAGCTCCTTTGTTACCCTGCTCGCTCAACACTTTGAGTCGTACCCGTCTGGCCCGGGTCAGTGCTGTCTCCGAGCCGGAGAAGAAGGCGGAGAGCAGCAGCAGGAAAATGAGGATGCCTACGGCAGCCGGAAGAGAGGTTCCAATTTGATCCATGATTTAAGACCCGTTTAAAAGATCAGCCCAGCCAGGAGTTGATCAGTCTTACGCCGAAGTAGGCCAGAAGCAGGAGGAGATAGGCTGAAAGAACCATGTGACTGGATCTGCGGCCATGCCATCCCGCCTTTTTGTGTTTGGTAAGAAGCAGGACGAGCACTCCAAATGCGAAGAGAGCGAGAAGCACTTTATGGTTGAGCAGGGCAAAGTGCTGGAATTCAACCCATTGCCAGCTCAGACCGGTTAGAATGCCGAAAGCCAGCAGCCAGGTGGCCCAGCGAACCTGGGCAAAGAGATGTGTTTCGATCTCAAACAGTGATGGCATCGCCTGCATGCTCGAACTCAACTGCTTCTTTTTCAGTGCTCTGTCCAGTTGCAGGTGCATCAGGGCATGAATGGCAGCCAGCGTCAGCGTAGCATATGCGAGTAGCGATAGTAGAAGATGGCTGGACTCCAGAATCGATGAAGTATGAATCAAGTGGTCGGCAGCGCTTTCCGGAAGAACAGGGATCAGAAGAAGTGACGATGCAGTTAGCGGTAGCAGGAAGAGTCCCAATCCGCGAATACCGTGTTGCCATACGCCAATCAGGTACATGCTCTGAATCAGAAGGGTTGCGATGGCGGCGGCTGATGCCAGGGAGAAGCGAACACCCTGTTCACTCAGAGTCTCAAGCTTGAAACAGCCCCAGAGACTGAGTGCAATCGATGCAATCATCAGTAGAGCAATGAGAGGCCCTTTTTTGGCCGATGATGCAGGGGTGTTGTTCCAGACATCTATCCAGACCGCGTAGGCGGCGATCAGAGTCAGTAGTCCGGCAGCCAGAAAGAGGTAAGTGGATGTCATAGCAGGTTTATATCCGATGCGTCCTGCTTGCGCAACGGCTTAAACAGCAAATCCCGGCAATGCAGATCACGGATAGATTGACCTCTCTTAATGAACGCGCACAATCAGCCTTATGCAAGTAGGTATTCTGTTATTGGCGGCAGGCAGTGGCAAACGTTTTGGCGGGATGTTACCGAAACAGTATATCACTGTTGCTGATGAACCGCTTCTGATTCACACATTGAACTCTCTGGCGCAGGAGGCTCGGATCAGTGTTGTCCAGCCTGTGATTGCCGGGGATGACCAGCTCTATGCCGAGGTGGTAGAGGGGTGCCGGTTCCCATTTGATCTTTTGCCGCCCGTAGTGGGTGGAGCAGAGCGCTCCATATCCATGCAGCGAGGCCTGGCAGCACTGCCCGATTTTATTGATATGGTAGGCGTACACGATGCCGTCAGGCCGTTACCGTCAAAGCAATTGCTAAAGGATGTCTTTGATGTGGCTGCTGAACACGGAACCGCAATCCCCGGTGTTGCAGTGCATGACACCATCAAAGAGATCGACCGTGACGGGCGTGTTGTCAGAACACCGGACCGGGCAATGCTTCGAGCCGTCCAGACACCGCAGGTTGCCCGCCGGGAGTGGTTTATTGAGGCCATTGAGAAGGAGCGTGACCGTCTGGAGTCCCATACCGATGATGCTTCGGTACTGGAG
>WSZY01000090.1 GCA_013139875.1 Mariprofundaceae bacterium
CGGCTCCGGCAACAGAGCAGCTGAAAAAGCTGACACCGGGCTCCTGGGTCTACGGCAACCTGTCGACATGGATTGGCGACAGGGCAAAAACCCGTGCATGGAAACTGCTTATTGAAGCCAAACATGCCTATGACAAAGTGTTTGATAAGCTCGCACCCGAGCAGCAGAAAGCAGCCAGTGAGCAGCTTCGTATCTGCGAAGGTTCGGACTGGTGCTGGTGGTTTGGTGATTATAATCCGGGAGCGGCCGTCAGGGATTTTGACCAGCTCTACCGCCAACATCTGAAGAAGCTCTACCTGCTGCTTGGCCTGCCTACACCGCCATCACTTGATGAAAACATCTCCAAAGGTGGTGGAGATGCCGAAGGTGGTGGAACCATGCGTAGAGGTCACGGTGATTAACAGGGCCTCGACATTGACCCGGGGCTCCCGCCCCTCACCGAGGGCGGCTTACAGCCGTCCAAACAGCTTTCCTGCTTAATTGTCATGCCTCACCCTTTTAATGTTCTGCAAAAACATGATCTTTCTCCGCTTGTGAGCCTGTTTCATACGTTTGCCACATCTCCCTGTGCGGATAAAAAAATTGAATCACTGGATTGACCGCCGGCGTTCCGGTGTGCTACTGCATATCAGCTCTCTTCCCGGCCCCTTTTCCCGTGGGGTTCTGGGTGAAGAGGCGCGCGATTTTATTGATACCATTGTCCACGCAGGCTTCAGCGTCTGGCAGTTTCTTCCATTGGGGCCGACCCATGGCCATGGATCTCCTTATGAATCGCTCTCTTCATCGGCAGGAAACCCTGAATTCCTTGATCTTCGCGACTGTGTCAGTCGGGGATGGCTCAGTGAACAGTCGTGTCAGGCTGTTATAGATGGAGAGCTTACCCCGGAGCACGCGCGCAGCGAGGCTGCAGATGGATTCTGGAGTCATGTAGCAGAAGATGCAGCACTTGCAGAGGTGGTGGATGCCTTTCTCACCCAGAATGCCGACTGGCTGGATGATTACACCCTCTTCACAGCCCTGAAAAATGATTACAGGGACCTGCCATGGTGGGAGTGGTCCGAACCGCTCAGAGACAGATCTGCAACTGCTTTGAATATTGCCAAGGCAGAACATGCATCCTGCATTCGACAGGTGCAGTTTGAACAGTTTCTCTTTGCCTACCAGTGGCAGAAACTCAAACAGTATGCTGAAGATTGTGGTCTGATGCTGTTTGGTGACCTGCCCATCTACGTCGCTCACGATTCGGCTGATGTATGGGCGAACCGGGGGTTTTTTACCGTTAATGATGCAGGTCTTTGCGAAGAGGTGGCCGGTGTACCGCCTGATTATTTCTCTGAAAGTGGTCAGCGCTGGGGTAATCCGCTCTACCGTTGGGAAAGACTGCAGGAAGCTGGCTTTGAATGGTGGGTCAAGCGTCTGAAGCATCAGCTGGCTCGTATGCATCTGCTTCGTATCGACCATTTTCGCGGACTTGAATCTTACTGGAGCATTCCGGGTGATATGCAGGACGGCCGTATCGGCGAGTGGCGACCGGCTCCCGGTGCAGAGCTTCTGGAGACACTGCAGGAGAAGCTGGGCATGCTGCCGCTGATCGCTGAGGATCTGGGACTCATTACCCCTGAAGTAACCGAACTCAGAGAGGCGTTCGGACTCCCCGGCATGAAAATACTTCAATTTGCGTTTGGTGGTGATGCATCAAACCCCTATCTGCCCCATAATCATGAAGTTCAATCTGTTGCCTACACCGGGACACATGATAATGACACGACTCAGGGCTGGTTTGACTCCCTGCCCGATGATTTGAAGAAATATATTTCGGATTATCTGGGTAGTGAAGAGGATATGCCCTGGCCGGTGATCCGGTCACTGTTTGCATCTGTTGCCAGACTGGCGATCCTTCCTGCTCAGGACCTGCTGTTACTGCCCGGAGAGGCACGTTTCAACACCCCGGGGACGCTTGAAGGCAACTGGAACTGGCGCCTTGATAAGCTGGAATCTCTTCAGAAGGTGACAGGGAAATTCCAGCAACTTAACAGACTTTACGATCGCTGACTCAGGCTCCATAAAAGAGCGTCGGGTTAACCTGCCAGCAGAGTGACCAGCCTCTCTCACCGCGCTCAAGGCAGACCACACCACCATTGCTGAAACGAACCACCTCACGTTCACAGTCACCGCTTAACAGCAGCCCCGCCAGGCGCTGTATGTGTGGAAGGTGTCCCACCAGCATCAGACCGGAGTTCATGGATGCGAGACGGGCAGACCATGCCGACGGGTCAGCATTGGGGTCAAGATCCGGCCCCTGCTCTACCGGTGGCCTGCCCCACCCCTCGGCAAACATCTCTGCCGTCTGTTGTGCCCGTAACTTTCCACTGTGCAGAACACGTTCCGGCTTTGGCTTTTCGAACAGGCTTAGGAATCCAGCCACACGAGCCACATCCTCCCTGCCCTGATCTGAGAGCGGGCGCTCCGCATCTTCACTCCTCTCTTTTGCCAGGCCGTGCTGTGCCAGATAAATGCGCATAGATTCCTCCTCCTGTCACCCCACCTGACAGATGGGTGACGTTGGCAATAGATTAAGCCAGAATTGCCGTCTAACTCAAGTAATGACTGGCAAGGAGCGACCATGGTTCGCATCAAAACACCGGAAGAGATTGAAGCGATGAAGCCCGCCTGTCAGTTGGCAGCCAATACCCTGCTGATGATTGAAGAGCATATCCGCCCCGGTATCACCACGGATGAGATCAATGCCATCGTCCACGACCATACCATTAAGCATGGTGGTATCCCTGCACCGCTGAACTACCGGGGCTTTCCCAAATCAGTCTGCACCTCGGTTAATCATGTGGTCTGCCACGGCATACCCGGCCCGAAAAAGCTGAAAAATGGTGATATTATCAATGTTGATGTCACCTCAATCCTGAATGGATGGCATGGGGATACGAGCAAAACATTCTTTGTGGGCGAACCCGGGCCCAGAGCCGGAAAAGTGACTGAGATCTCCCGAAAAGCACTGGAGATCGGCATTGCTGCTGCCAGACCCGGCGCAACACTGGGTGACATCGGCCATGCTATCCAGAGCTATGTCGAGGCAGAAAAGTGTTCCGTTGTGCGTGAATATTGCGGCCACGGCATTGGCCGCGAGTTTCATGAGGAGCCGCAGGTTCTGCACTATGGCAACCCCGGTGAAGGCATGGAGTTAAAAGCCGGTATGGTATTCACC